>CAZGOX010000162.1:0-6124 GCA_964527955.1 uncultured Opitutaceae bacterium
GCGACGTACAGGTTGCCCAAGCCATCAAATGCGAGTGCCGATGGTGCCAAGAACACGGCCTCACTGCCTGTTCCATCGGTCGGTATGTTGTTGTTTCCACCACCGGCAAAGGTGCTCGCAACCCAAGTCGTCACACCGTCGACCAAGGCCGGCATGATCTTCCGTATCCGACCGTTGCCGGTGTCCGCAACATAGACGTTGCCAGAACTGTCGACAGCCACACCCGTCGGCGCGTGAAACTTAGCGGTGCGGCCCGTGCCGTCCTCGTCGCCTGGGTAGTCCCCGCCTCCTCCAACCAGCGTCGTCACGACGCCGTTCGATGTAATCTTTCGGATGGAATTATTCCCCGTGTCCGCGACAAATACATCGCCGGCGCCGTCAACCGCGACACCCATGGGGAGGGAGAACTCCGCAGCCGGGCCGATGCCATCCGCGGCTCCTCCCCTTGCCGGCTCGCCGTTCGGGTTGTAGCCATTGTTGTCGAACCAGTTTATTCCGCCCGCAAGCGTGGTCACGACGCCATTGGGGGTTATCTCGCGAATCGCATTGTTGCCGGAATCCGCGACGTAAACGGTGCCGGATTTGTCCACGGCCACTCCCGCGGGCTCGCTAAACAGGGCTGCGGAACCGGTGCCGTCAAAGGCTCCGGCCCTGCCCGGCGTGCCGGCCAGTGTCGTAACAACACCGGCCGGCGTGATCTTGCGGATGGTGTCATTCATCGTATCCGCCACGTAGATGTTGCCCAACCCGTCCACGGCAACCGACGTCGGACTGGAAAACAGCGCAATGTCAGTGTTCCCGTCGGTGCTGCCGACCGTGCTGCCCGCCAGGGTCTTGATGATGTAGGGCTCAGAGTAAGTTCCAGAGGGGGCGGTATAGCTTTGGGCGAGGGCCATTGGGGCCAGGACGCAGTATAAGAGGGGGCCCACCGCTGGTCCAAGGCCCTGGCACAGGAACCTCGCAAGGCGCCCAAGGACGATTTCCCGGGGGAGTGAGGGCGAAGGTTGCGCTTCCATGGTTCGCCAGGCGCAAGCGGAACACGCTGGTCCACGGCTCGCGTCGAGTTGACACCATTCCAGCACTCTGGCGCAAACTTGCTAGACAAAAACAGACAAGCGCCTGCGCGGTCATGGTCAGTTTGACTGAAGTCGGGTAGGGACGCCCGTCCCGGTCCGCGTTTGGAGGTAGGGACGCCCGTCCCGGGCGTCCGGGCATGCATTCAGGCCCCTCCGTAGTTACCGGACGCGCGGGCCGCGCGTCCCTACCTCTGAATCCGGAAAGAGCTCTGTCGCTGTCTCGAAACGCCTGCCTGAATCAGCCTGTCCAAACCGACCCATTGCCGCCTGCGCCGGTCACTTCGCCGCTGCCAGGGCCGCGGCGTAGAGCTCCGCGGCCTTGGCCTTGGCGTCAGCGAGGGGCGTTTCCCCCTTGTCGACGGCCGCGAGGAAGGCCTTTTGGGCCAGGTAGTCCTTGTTCACGACCCCGGCCTTGCTCTGGAGCATCCGCCAGGCCTTGCGGCGCTCGACGGCGAAGAGGACCATCTGCCGGCTTACGGCGTAATACTGGGCCTCGCCATTGTGCTCCGCCTTGATGAAGCATCCAAAGTTCGTGACGAAGCTCCGGTGGGCGGGATTGAAGACCCTGCGGTGGATCACGTCGTCCTGGGTGATGAAATAGAGCATGCTGTCCAGCGGCATCAGGCGTGCGGCGTCCTCCGCCTTGACCTGCTTCACGTGCTTCCTGAAGCGGGCCTCGGTGATCGCCCAGTGGGCGACCGAGAAGCTGTACTCCTCGCCGTTGGAGGCGTACTTCGTCCGCCACCAGTCGCGGTCGAGGCTGGGGTTTCCCTTGAGATCGAAGGCCTCCTGGGAAAGTTCCCCCCGGCGCGGATTGAAGACAAACTCCGGCATCCCGCGCGCGTCGCGGACCATCTTGGCCTGGTCGGCGCTCATGTTGTCGCCGACGCCGTGCTCCGGCTGGCAGGTCGTGTAGCTCTGGAAGAACGCCGTGCCGCGGTACTCGAGGCCGTCGAGGAGGGCCTTGTACAGCTTGGCCGCGTTGGCCATCGACACCTGGGCGACAAACGGCGAGCCATGGCCGCTGGTGAAGGCCTCGGCCACGTTCTTTTTCTCGATCAGTTTGCCCTGTGAGGCCACGCCGAACTGGTTCATGTCGTAGCCGCCGAGCATGGTCGAGGAGTCGGAGTTCTGCCCGCCGGTGTTGGAATAGACCTGGGTGTCGAGCATCAGCATCTTCACGTTCGGCCGGTTCTGGAGAATCACCTTGGAGACGTTCTGGAACCCGATGTCGCCCAGGGCGCCGTCGCCGCCGATCACCCAGACCTTGGGCAGTTCGCGGATCTCCTGCTCGGTCATGAGAGCGTCGTCCAAATGCGTCAGGGTGAAGTACTCAGCCTCGGTGGCGACCTTCTCGGTCTTATCCAGGAGGGCATCGGCCAGACGCTCGGGCACCACCGAACGGCGGGCATGGTTCGAGATGACCGATTCCGCCATCAGCCAGGAAATCGTGGCCCCGTCCTGGAAGAGCGAATTCATCCAGGGATAGGGATGGGGGTTGGACGGCGGCGTGGATCCGTAGACCGTGTTGCAGCCCGTGCTGGCTCCCATCATCATGACCGACATCCCGTTGTCCCGGCGCCCGTCGACGGACTGGAGGTCCCGGTGGTTGAAGGCGTCCTGCCGCATGACCGCGGCCAGCCCCCCGGCTATTTGCTCCGGCGTGATCGGCCCATGTTTCTTCTCGTGTCCGGCGATTCGGAGGTTCGTGTCGGCGTCGCTTTCGCCGCCGAGGCCGACGATGGCGTGGGCGTAGGTCTTCCTGTAGTGCAGGTATTCCTCGGGATGGGCGGCCTGCAGGGCGGCAAGCTTCGCCGGTCCCTCGCGCTCCAGTCGATCGGCCTTTGCCCGGAGCCTGTCGGCCTTTCGATGGTAGATCGGCCGCATGTAGGCCTCGGTGACGCTGGCGACCGCGCGGAGAATGCTCTTCTCGCCGCAGCCGGCACAGGCCCCGTCGCCCGAGACCAGGGCCTCGTAGTTGCGCCGGACCATCAGGTGGTTGCGCAGCGCCGCCTCGCGGGAGGCCGCGGCGTCGTTGTCCTGGTAGAGCCCGAGGAACTTCTGGGGCGTGTCCGGGAGGAGCCTTGAGAAGACCTGGGCCGTCGTGAGCTCGGCGTTCAGCTCCTCGGTCTCGCGGGTCATCCGGAGGGCATCGTGGTCGCCGCAGACCTGAACGCACTCGCCGCAACCCTTGCAGAGGTCCGATACGAAGATCGAGAAGAGTCCGCCGCCACCCGGGGTCTTCTGCTCGAGCGAGCGGAAGATCGCAGGGACGTTGTTGTAGGCGAGCGGAAGGATGTCGATGATGCCCGTGAATTCCTTCTTCGCCCTGTCGGAAATCGCGGCGAGCCCCGCGACCTCCTCGCGGATGATGTCCTTGAAGGGGACCTTCTCGCGCTTGGCGACCGCCGAGTTCATGCGCGCGCGGGCCCGCTGCTCGATCCCGGCCAGCTCGGCCCCGAAGGCGCGGCGGTCCGCGGCGTCGGTGACGTAGTTGTTGACCGCGGTCCGGAGCACGACCGTCACCTCCTGCGCCATGTTGGGGAGCGCGGTGTCCGGGCAGGCCGTGATGCACTCCATGCACTGGGTGCAGTTCTCGGCGATGTAGACCGGGGTCTCGCGGCGGGCGTTGTACTTGGACTGGGTGGCTCCCGTGCCGGCGGCCATGACGCCGACCGAGGCCAGCGCGCCGGCCGGCTGGTGGTAGCCGAGGGAGCTGCGGAACTCCGAGTCGAACTTCGCGAGGGTCTGGAAGGGGGCGCGGGCGGGCTGGGCCGCCGGCATGGTGATTCCTCCGCAGCCGGTCGAGCCGCATCCGGCCGTCGGGATGAAGTTGTGGTCGCCGATCGGGGCCAGCGGCGGGTTGCGCATCGAGGAGCGGTCCGGGTCCTCGAGGGCGCCGTAGTCGATCTCCTGGACGCGGCTGAAGCCCTCCGACATCACGGTCATGTTCGAGGCGACGACCGCCTCGCCGAACCGGCCAAACTTCTTCTCATACTGCTTGCGGACCACCTTCTCGAACTGCTCTTCGGAAATCCCGAAGGTCTGCAGGAAGGGGGAGACGCGGAAAAACGCGCCGAGGAAGGAGTTTCCCTGCATGCGCAGCTGAAGCTCCGTCTGGGAGGTCGCCTTGCGGGCGATGTCGAACCCCGGGAGGATGTAGACCCGGATCTTGTTGTCCCTGACAAACTGGCGGTACTTCGGCGGGACGCGGGTCCAGGCCGTGGCGGGGGTGTCGCTGGACTCCCACACCAGGCAGCCGCCGGGTTTCAGTCCCTCGAGGGGATTGGTGTGGGTGAACGCCTTGGGATCGCAGCAGAGGACCACGTCGACGTGGTTCAGTTCGCAGTTCACCTTGATCCGCTCGGGCGCGACCGTGAGGTAGTAGTTGGTGGGCGCGCCCTTCTTTTCCGACCCGTACTTCGGGTTCGCCATCACGTTGAGCTTGTCGACCAGCTGCCCGTCCTCGTCGAGGACGGGGTCCCGCTCGGAGATGAACCTGCCGAAGTCGCCTATGATCGAGCCGAGGTTCTTCCCGGTTGTGATCATGCCCCAGCCGCCGACCGAGTGGAAGCGGACCGCGATCGCCTTCTCGGGCAGGAGCGACGGCGTGTCCTTGCTGATGACGGCGTAGGGGTGCTCCACGCCAAGCACAAAAAAGGTTTCGCCGTCGGCCGCGCCGCGGCCGTCCTTGCGGCGGGTCTGGCCCGCCGAAAACTCGTAGGCCCCCAGCGTGTGCTCGGGCCGGAAATCGCGGGAACCGATGCCGTAGGACCCCCGGAACAGGCGCGGCGTCTCGGCCGCCGAAAGCGCGGGCACCGCGCCGCCGAACTTCACCGACTCGTTCGCCTTGCCGAGGGCGACACGGATGTCGCGGGCCAGGGGGTTGTCGCCGGAGAGCCCCTCGTCGGTCCTCTCAAGGATGATGACGTTCTTCTTCCCTCGCAGCGCCTCGATCACCGCTGCCTCCGGGAACGGCCGCAGGACGTTGATGTGGATCGAGCCGACCCGGGCGTTGCGGTGGTCGCGCAGGTAGTCGCAGGCGGCCTCGATGTTCTCGGCCGCGCAGCCGAGGGAGACGAAGACCGTGTCCGCGTCCTCCGTCTTGTACTGGGAAACCGGACCGTAGGTGCGGCCGGTGAGTCGCCCGAAATCGGCCCAGGCCTTCTCCAGGAACCCCAGGATCGGCTCGTTGAAGTTGTTCCGGCGGGCGACCACGCCGTTCATGTGATGCTCCTGGTTCTCGACCGGGCCGAGGAGGACCGGGTTCTTCAGGTCGATCATCTCCGGCACGCGGCGCCGCCTCGGCCCGAAGAGCTCGCGCTGGGCGGGGGTCGGGCAGTCGATCACGTCATCGGGGGCGCCGAGAAACTCGCGCAGGAGCTCCGCCTCATGGGAGAGGTACATCCGCTCGGAGTGGGTCGTGAGCATCCCGTCCTGGATGTTCATGCCCGGGTTGAGCGCGGTCTCGCAGACCTGGCGCAGGATGACCGCCTGGTCGGCGGCCTGCTGGGCGTCCTTGGCCATCAGCATGATCCAGCCGGTGTCGAGGGCGCCGTAAAAGTCATCGTGGCCGCAGTGAACATTCAGGGCCTGCTTGGTCAGGGCCCGGGCGCCCACCTCCAGCACCATGGTCGAGAGCTTCCCCGGCGCGTGATAGTACTGCTCCATCGCGTACGCGATCCCCTGCCCCGAGGTGAAGTTGACCGTCCTCCGGCCGGTGACGGCGAAGGCCGTCGCGCCGCCCTGGGCCGCGTGCTCGCCCTCGGCCTCAACCGCTACCTTGGACTGGCCCCAGACGTTGAGTTCCCCCTGCGCATACGACTGCTGGTAGAGTTCGCCGCCCTCGGTCGACGGGGTGATGGGATAGAAGACGCCTCCCTCGGTGATCCGCGCCTCAACGTACTGGGCGACGAGTTGGTTGCCGTTGCAGGTGACCCGGACTCCCGGGTACTTGGACTTCGGTTTGCTCACGGGAGGGTAGGATGGGGTGTTGACCGGCGTGTTAAAGTGAAAAACGTGTGCTAATACACGACGCCACGTTTTTT
>CAZGOX010000163.1:0-2846 GCA_964527955.1 uncultured Opitutaceae bacterium
CCGGTGGACCGCGCCGCCGTCGAGACCGTGCTCGAGCGCCGCCTGCGCGACCGCATTCCCGCCGCCTACCTCACGCGCGAGGCGATCCTCGGCGGCCGCACCTTCTACGTCGACGAGCGCGTCATCATCCCCCGCAGCTACTTCGTCGAGATCATTCCTCATTTGAAGGTAGGGACGGGCGGCCCGCCCGTCCGGGCAAAGTCAAAGGGAAGGGGTCAGGTTGCAAAAGTTGACCTGCGCCGCGCAGGTCAACTTTTGCAACCTGACCCCTTCCGCATTGCCGACGTCTGCACCGGCTCCGGCTGCCTCGCGATCCTGCTCGCGCTGCGCTTCCCGTCCGCCCTGGTCGACGCGATCGACCTCTCGCCTCCCGCGCTAGAGGTCGCCGCGATCAACGTCGCCGCCCACCGCCTGCGCCGACGCGTCCGGCTTCACAAGAGCGACGTCTTCGACTCCGTGCCCCTCGCCCGGTACGACATCATCCTCAGCAACCCCCCCTACGAACCCAGTTCCCGCATGGCCGGGCTCCCCCCGGAATTCAGGCGCGAGCCCCGCCTCGCGCTGGACGGGGGCCGGGACGGCCTCGCGGTCATCCGCAAGCTCCTGCTTCAGGCCCGCGACCGGCTGAAGCCCCGCGGCATCGTGCTGATCGAGGTCGGCGGCCTCCGCAAGGCGATCGACCGCGAATTCAAGTCCCTCAAGCCCCGCTGGCTACCGACCGCCGACGGCTCGAACTGCATCTGCGAATTCCGGGGATTGGGGCAGGGTAGGGACGGGGTCGAGCCGCTTGCGAGGTAGTGACGGGCGGCCCCGCCCGTCCGGGCAAACCTTGGACCATCGCCCATAGCAAACCGTGTCGAGGCGTCCCGCCCGTCCGAGAAAACTTGCAGGGTCATACGCAGCCCCTCGGTCCGTCTTGAACCTCTCGTTCTGTCTTGAACAAACCCAATTCGTCCGGGGTTTTGGAATGACCCGAGGGTATGCCCGGACGGGCGGGACGCCCGTCCCTACCCTCAAGCCGCCCGTCCCTACCCTCAAGGCGCCCGTCCCTGTCATAGGCCCACCCATTCTTGCCTAGTCGGAGGCGAGCGGTCAGATTGAACAACCTGACCCTTCCCCAATGACCGACGACCCCGAGGCAACGTCCGCTTCCGAAGGCTCGCCGCGCGCCCTGGCGCCCGGCGACGTGGGGATCGTGCATCCGAGGGACTTTGCCTATGAGCGGCCGTTCGAATTCAAGAGCGGGCAGACGCTGCCGGGGTTCAACCTGCGCTATGAGACGTACGGCACCCTGAACGCGACCCGGGACAACGCGGTCCTGATCTGCCATGCGCTCAGCGGCGACCACCATTGCGCGGGCTGGCATTCCCCGGAGGACCGGAAGCCCGGCTGGTGGAACAACCTGATCGGGCCCGGCAAGGCCGTGGACACGAACCGTTTCTTTGTCCTCTGCGCAAACGTGCTCGGGGGATGCCAGGGGTCCACGGGCCCCTCCTCGATCAACCCGCAGACCGGAAGGCCCTACGGGGTCACATTCCCTTTCGTCACGATCCGCGACATGGTGCGTGCGCAGAAGCTGCTGATCGACCACCTGGGGATCGACGAGCTGCACGCGGTGATCGGGGGTTCCATGGGCGGGATGACGGCCCTGCTCTTTGCGATCGAGTTCCCGGCGCTCGTGAAGCGCGTGGTCGCCATGGCCACCACCAGCCGCGAGAGCGCGCAGGCGATCGCCTTCAACGAGATCGGGCGCCAGGCGATCATGCAGGACCCGGCCTGGAACAACGGCGTGTACACGCCGGAGGGCGGGCCGCGCGTGGGGCTGGCCATCGCGCGGATGATGGCGCACATCACCTACCTGAGCGACGCGTCCATGGACCGGAGGTTCGGGCGGAAGAAGAAGGAGTCGGCCGCGGGCGACGCCTACACCTTCGACGTCCAGTTCGAGGTGGAGAGCTACCTGCGCCACCAGGGGGCGAGCTTCATCAACCGCTTTGACGCCAACTCCTACCTCTACATCACCCGGGCGCTCGACCAGTTCGACCTCGCGCAGGCCTACGGCTCGCTGGAGAAGGCATTCGCCCCGGTCCAGGCCCGTACGCTGACGGTGGGCTTCACGAGCGACTGGCTCTTCCCGCCGGAACAGAACCGGGCGATCGCACTCGCAATCCTTCGGGCCGGCAAGCACGCGAGCTACGCCGAGCTCACGACCGACCTGGGGCACGACTCGTTCCTCCTCGAGAGCGAGCAGCTCTACGGCCTCGTCCGGGGCTTCCTCGAGCGGGAGCAGCACGAGTTCGACTTCGCCATATGACCAAGCACGTCGAAAAGCGGACCGTCGACATGGAGATCATCGGCGACTGGGTCGAGCCGCACTCGCGGGTGCTCGACCTGGGCTGCGGCGCGGGGGCGCTCCTCGACTACCTGGCCCAGAAGAAGGAGGTCTCCGGCGTGGGCGTGGACATGGACCCGGACAAGATCGGGGCCTGCGTGCGCCGGGGTGTCGTGGCCTACCAGGGCGACATGACGCAATTCCTGCGCGCGTTTCCCGACCGGCACTTCGACCGGGTGATCTGTTCGCGCACCGTGCATGAGCTGAGCGACCCGGCCGAGGTGATCCTCGAGGCCCTCCGGGCTGGCAAGGCGCTCACCGTCGGCTTCGTGAACCACGGGTATTGGAGGAACCGCCTCGACTCGCTTTTCCGGGGGAGGAAGATCCGCAACGTGGTGTACCCGACCGCCTGGTTCGAGAGCCGCCCCGCCAACCCGGTTACGATCGCGGATTTCGAGGATTTTTGCAGGGCCAAGTCGATCCGGATCGCGCGCCGAGTGCACCTGCGCGCGGA
>CAZGOX010000163.1:2946-6018 GCA_964527955.1 uncultured Opitutaceae bacterium
AGGGACGCCCGGCCCTGGGGAGGTAGGGACGCCCGGCCCGGGCGTCCGGGCACACCCTCGGGCCATTCCAAAACCCCGGACGAATTGGGTTTGTTCAAGACGGGCCGAGAGGCTCAAGACAGACCGAGGGGCTGCGTACGGCCCTGCAAGTGTTCCCGGACGGGCGGGCCGCCCGTCCCTACCAAGCTTCCCGCCGATCGGCGTAGCCCCTTTCGCTCGGGTCAGCCTCACCCCTGCGCCGCCGCGCTCACCTCGTCGCTGATCTCCTCGTTCGAGAAAACCTGCTGGACGTCCTCAAGCTCCTCCAGCCCCTCGAGCAGTTTCGTCAGCGACCTTGCCGCGTTGGCGTCCGTCACCGGCATCAATGTCGTCGGGATGTAGGCGATTTCCGCGCTCGCGGGCTTGATGCCCTTCTGCTCGAGGGCCTGCGCCACCTTGTCGAACGCGTGCGCGTTGCACCGCACCTCAAAACCCTCGGAGGTCGTGAGGACGTCGTCCGCCCCGGCGTCCAGCGCGACCTCCATCAAAGCATCCTCGCCCGTCTGCTCCTTGAGCACCAGGAACTGCCCCGCATGCAGGAACTGGAAGGCCACCGCCCCGGCCCCGGCCAGGTTGCCGCCGTGCTTCACGAAAATACTCCGCACCTCGGGCGCCGTCCGGTTCTTGTTGTCGGTCGTCACCTTTACGACCACGGCCACGCCGCCCGGGCCGTAGCCCTCGTACGTGATTTCCTCGAACACCACGCCCGGCAACTCGCCCGTGCCCTTCTTGATGGCACGGTCGACGTTGTCCATCGGCATGTTCGCCTCGCGCGCCGTCAGCAGGATCGTGCGCAGGCGCGCGTTCATCGCAGGGTCGCCCCCGCCGGCCTTCGCGGCCATCGTGATGTCCCGCGCGAGCCGGCTGAACACCTTCCCCTTGCGGAGGTCGGTGACCGCCTTCGCCCGCTTGACCTTCGCCCATTTGTTGTGTCCGGCCATGGTCTCCGGGGGGTGGTTACTTCTTCCTGCCCGGCGTCACGTTCTTCATCGGCCGCCCGGAGGGCGACTTCATCGGAAGAACTTCCGCCGGGTCCTTCATCTTGTTCACCACCAGCTGCTGCGCGATGGTGAACAGCACGTTCACAAAGGAGTAGAGAGCCACCGCCGAGGGCCAGTTGTAGTAGAGCACCGCGAACATGACCGGCATGAACTTCATCATCTTCGCCTGGGCGTTGTCCACGGTGGGCGCGGGCGTCAGCTTGGTCTGGAAGATCATCAGCACGCCCAGCAGCAGCGGCAGGATGTTGATCGGGATCCCGTAGACGTGCCCGACCGTGTCCGGCACCGAGAGGTCCGTCGCCCACAGGAACGGCGCGAAGCGCATCTCGGCCGTGTTCCGCAGCATCAGGAAGAACCCCCAGAAGAAGGGCATCGGAAGCAGCATCGGTATGCACCCCCCGAGCGGATTCACCTTGGCCCTCTTGTAGAGCTCGAGGGTCGCGGCCTGCATCTTTTGCGGGTTGTCCTTGTACTTCTCGCGGATCGCCTGCTGCTCCGGCATGATCTTCTGCATGCGCTTGGCGGAGCGGGCCGCGACCAGCGTCAGGGGCAGGAACACGAACTTGAAGGTCAGGGTCGTCAGGACGATCGAAATCCCCCAGTTGCCGACGAAGCGGTGGATCGTCGTCATCAGGGTCAGCAGCAATTCCGCGCAGAAGCGGATCGGCTGTATGCCGAACTGCATCACGCGGTCCTGGTCCGCCTTGAAGACCTCGGCGTTTGCGAGGCGGTGGTAGTCGTTCGGCCCCACGTAGAGATTTGCGCCCACCACCGCCTGGCCATGGGGGGCGAGCGCCGGCACGTCGGTCTCCGCCGCGCAGGTGATGCCGTACGCCTTGTGGTCCGAGTCAGGCAGGCGGGTCAGGACCTTCACCCTGCGGGTGACGAGCCCGGTAGCCGGGGTGTCCGGCGTGTAGATGCTCGAGAAGAACTGGTTCTTCACGGCGCCCCAGACGATCGGCCCCGGGCTCTCGATGAAGGGCTTCGCGTCGTGGGACCCGATGCCGAGCCCGAAGATCCCGGAGCTGTCCTCGAGCTGGGAGCGCTGGATGAACTTCTGGGATTCCCCGGTCGAATACCCCGTGACGAGCTGCAGGCCCGTGTCCGCCGCGTTGGCCGGCGCCGCCGTCCCGAGCGCAAAGGACACCCGCAGGGGCGGCTGGTCCTTGTCGGTGAGGTTCCGGAAGGTCGTCTCGCAGCGCAGCTGGTACGGATCGGTCGCGGGCCCCTCGTCCGGAGCCAGCGTGTAGGTGCGCGTCACCTCGATCCGGCCGTCGAGGACGGCCCGGTAGGCGACCTGTCCCGCCGTCCGCCCGACCAGCTTGTAGGTGGTGTCGAGGTCCAGCCCGGGAAACTCGATTATCGCCAGCGCCGGGTTCTTGTGAAGCTCGTTGAAGACAAACGGCTCGGGGTTGTTGATCTTGGCCGGGTATTTCAGGGAACCTGTGGCCTGCCACTTGGAGATCAGGGCAACGTCCCTGATGGCCCCGCCGAAGTTGGTGAACCGCACCTGGATGTACTTGTTCTCGAGTGTGACCAGTTCGGCCCCGGTCCGGTCCTGGTGGTCGGCCGACGCGAAGGCGGTCTCCGTCCCGTTGGCGATCGTCGTCGGCTGGGCGGGCACCGCAGCCAGCTGCTGAGCCACCTCCCGGCGCACCTCGGACGGCTGCGGAACCTGTTCCGAGAACCGCCGGCTATAGATGATGCTCGCGATCGCAGCCGCGATGAACAGCACGCCGATGAATGTGTTTTTCTTGTCCAAGGGATTTAGATTTCAGTCGTACCGTTCAGGCCGTGGGTTGGAGGTAGGGACGCCCGGCCCGGGCGTCCGGGCCAACCGGAACCGGGTCGAATCCGCCCCGGCACAGCGGCGTGCACCTCGCCAGGCGGCGCACCGCGAGCCAGCCTCCGCCGAGCGCGCCATGCGTCCGCACCGCCTCAAGCGCATAGTGCGAGCACGTGGGGGTGAACCGGCAGCCGCAGCCCGGCCCCGCGATCGCGGGCAGGACCGGCCCGAGCGTCAGCTGATACA
>CAZGOX010000164.1:0-5985 GCA_964527955.1 uncultured Opitutaceae bacterium
TTGCGACCCTTGCCGTGTTCGATGACCTCGACCACCACAACTGCGTCCGCAACGCAGTCCTGACCGGAAACGACCTGGGGGTGTTCATGCGCTCGAGCCGCAACAACCGCTTCGAGTCGCTTTCCATCCGCAGGAGCCGTCACTTTGGGGTCTTCATCGCGCAGTCCAACATCGAGTCGCCGCATGGGTGGCTGCCGCTGGCGCACACCGAGTGCACGGGCAACCAGTTCGTTCACCTGGTCACGACCGCCTGCGGCGACGAGACCTTCCACGTCAACGACTCCACCTGCACCGGCAACGTGGTCACGGACGCACCGGCGGGCAAAGCCGATGGCGACGAACCGCGGGCGGAAGCCTATACGGCCTTCTGAGCCGGGGGATCCTGGCTAGCCGGCTGTTGAGAGCCCTCGGACCGTGTCCGAGCCGGCATTCCAAAGGGTGATGGCCGGCGTGCCGCGGTTGTGTTGCGCAAACCCGAGAACGCTCATCGACGCCGTGTCCAGCGAAAGGCGCTCCCCCTCCCGGACCGGGATTCCGGTCCAGCGCATGGCAAGCACGCGCAGGAACTGGCCATGGGAAAACAGCGCCGCGCGCCCGCTTGTCCAGCTGAGGCCGGCGAGGACGCGGTCCGCCCGTTTGCAGACCTGCTCCACCGACTCGCCTCCAGGGCAGCCGTCCTCGAAAACGTTCCATGCCGGCCTCTTGGTGCAGATGTCCGCCGTTGTCCGCCCCTCGAAGTCCCCATAGTCCCATTCCTGGAGATCCGGCTCCAGGCGCGCCACGGCCCCAAAGCCGGCGATTTCGCATGTCCTGCGGGCGCGCACCAAGGGACTCGATAGGACCAGGTCGAATCGGATGCCATGCAACAGCTCGCGAATGCGCGATGCGCGGCGTTCGCCGTTCTCGGTGAGGGGGAGGTCGGTCCGGCCGGTGTGCTGGCCGGTGAGGGACCACGCCGTCTCCCCGTGACGGATCAAGATGATCTGCGTGGCCATGGGGCGAGTGTGGCCCGTGGGGCCTCACTCCGGCATGGGGTGTTACCCGAAGCCGGGCATCGCACGGCCAGCGCGGCCTCCCATTAATGGGACGGCCTCGTTTCACTTTCACCACACTTGGCGTCGTTTTGCCCTCGTGTCATTGCATTAACTCGTTTACATAAAACATGATAGCATGAAGCTTGGAGGCTGGCATGCGGGATGCATGGCATCCTGAAGCCTCCATCGCACCACCATGTTTTCCGACCTACGCTTCGCCGTCCGGCAGCTTGTAAAGGCACCTGGGTTTACGGCCGTGGCCCTGCTCACCCTGGGCCTGGGCATCGGCTCGTGCACGTGCATGTTCTCCGTGATCAACAGCGTACTCTTCCGACCGCTGCCCTACCCCAATTCGGACCAGCTTATCCTGATCCGGGAGCAAGACCCTCCGCAGTTTCCGGAATTCTCGGTGGCTCCGGGCAACTTCTTTGACTGGAGGGCCCAGAGCACAGCCTTTCAGAACCTTGCGGCGATCCGGTTCGGCTCCGTCAACCTGACGGGCACGGGCGATCCCCAGCGGCTCTTCACGGAGTTTGTCACGGCTAACTTCTTCGCCACGCTGGGCGTGCATCCGGGCATCGGCCGCGATTTCCTGCCCCAGGAGGAAACCGCCGGCCACGACGCCGTTGCCATCATCCCCTATGGGGTTTGGGTCCACAGGTTTGGCGGCCGTCCTGGGGTTGTCGGAAGCACGGTGCACCTCGACGGCCGGCCCGTGACAATTGTCGGCGTGCTGCCGATGAGTTTCCACTATATCAATGGCTCGGGGCCCGAGATCTACATGCCCGCAGTCTACGGGGCCGGGGAGAGGCAGCAGCACGGCGGCCACTACCTCGTGGCACTGGGGCGCCTGAAGCCCGGCGTGACGTTTGAGACGGCGCGAAGCGAGCTGGCCGTCATTTCCGCGCGGTTGGCAAAACAGTACCCTGACTCAAACAAGGGATGGAGCGCCAAGCCGAGCCCCCTCCTCGACTCGGTGGTGGGCGACGTTCGCCCCTCGCTGTACATTCTCTTTGCGGCGGTAGGGCTGCTTCTCCTGATCAGCTGCGCAAACGTGGCCAATCTCCTGATCGCCCGGGCCGTCACCCGTTCGAAGGAGATGGCGATCCGGGCGGCCCTGGGGGCGGGCCGTATGCGCATCCTGCGGCAGCTCATCACCGAAAGCATCCTGATATCAGCTCTCGGTGGAGCGCTGGGCGTTGCCGCATCCCATTGGGGGCTGAAGCTCCTGATCGCCTTCGCCCCGGGAAACCTTCCACGGACCGGCGAGGTGTCCCTGGATGGAATGGCGCTGGCGTTCGCGAGCCTCCTCGCGCTCGCAACCGGAGTTGGCTTCGGTCTCGCGCCCTCGCTCCAATCCATGAGGGTCAACTCGAACGAGGCCCTCAAGGACGGAGTCCGGGGCTCGGGAGGCCGCCGGCACTTCCTGCTCGACGGCATCGTTGTCGCGGAGGTTGCCCTGGCCATCGTGCTGCTGGTGGGCGCAGGACTGCTGGTCCGAAGCATCGTTGCGCTGCAGAATGTTGATCCGGGCTTCCGCCCGGAGCACGCGCAGCTTGTCCAGCTCGCACTTCCCGACACCAAGTACGGCTCCGCCGGGCAACAGGCCCAGTTCCTGCGGCGGGCCGTGTCGGACGTGGCCGCCCTTCCGGGCGTCGAGCACGCGGGTGGCTCGAATGTGATTCCGTTTTCAGGCGACTACGTCCTCACCTTCGAGATCTTCGGCAAGCCTCCGCCGGGTCCCGGCGATAACCAGTCCGCCAACTACTACGCCATCACCCCGGATTATTTCCGTGCGATGGGCATACCGCTGACCCGTGGGCGATTCTTCTTGGACCGGGACTCGGCCAAGGCTCCGCGCACTGCCATTATCAATGAGAAACTGGCCCGGGACTATTTTCCGGGACAGGACCCCGTCGGGAAAAGGATCAACATCGACAGCGGACCCCAGGCGTGGAGGGAGATCGTGGGCGTTGTCGCCGACGTGAAGCACTATGGGCTGGCTGGCGAGGCGCCCGACCAGATGTACGAGCCCTTTGACCAGCAGCCCTACCCCTTCATGGACATCGTCCTCCGCGCGGGCCAGGCCTCTCCCTTGCCGAGCGCGGCCTCCGTCCGCGCCGCAATCTCATCCGTCGATCCCGAATTGCCGGTGGACGGCGTGCAGCCGCTCGGAAGGCTGATTGAGGGGTCCATCTCGAGTCAGCGCTTCACAACCTACCTGCTCGTCGTCTTTTCGTCGGTGGCCCTGTTCCTGGCCGCGATGGGCCTGTACGGCGTGATGGCCTACTCGGTGACCCAGCGCACCGGGGAGATCGGCATCCGGATGGCCCTCGGGGCGCAGGCCGGGAACGTGCTCAGGCTCGTCCTGGCCCGCGGAGGACTGCTGATCTCGCTCGGGGCTGTGATCGGCCTGGGGGGAGCGCTGGCCCTGTCGCGCCTGACTGCATCACTTCTCTTTGGCATCAGCCCCACGGATCCCGTGACCTTTGTGGGCGTAGTCCTGGTGCTGGGCGCCGTTGCCGCCCCGGCCTGTCTCATTCCCGCGCGGAGGGCCGCGAGGGTCGATCCCATCATCGCCCTGCGGGCGGAGTGACTGCCGCTGGGTCACAAACGCGCGACTTTGGCGGTTGACCTCGCACTCCGCGCCTCTTGGGTCGTCCCCATGCGCCCAAGGCTTCTCGCCGGACTTTTTTCGCTCGGTTGCCTTTTCCTCGCAGGGTGCTCCCCCGACCGGTTCCTGGGCGCCATGGCGCCCGATGCTGATCAGGCCCGCGCCGCCCATTACGTTGACCTGCTTCGGAGCGGGCAACTCCGCGGCATCGAGGCCGATCTCGACCCGAGCCTGCCCAGGTCGGGCGTCCACAATGCCCTGGCAAGGATGTCCCTGGGCTTCCCAAGCGGAACCCCCATGTCAAGGAAGCTTGTTGGGGTGAATTTCACCAAGTCCCCGACGGCGAACGACGTCAACCTGACCTATGAGTACGAGTTTCCCGGCAAGTGGCTCCTGGTGAACGTCGTGATGCGCCATGGAGCCGACCGGACGACCATCGTCGGACTTCATTTGAACTTCATCCCCGACTCCCTGGAACGTGCCAACAGGTTCACCTTTCAGGGGAAGAGCCCGCGGCATTATCTTTTCTTTGCCCTGGCTGTGCTCGCGCCGATGGTGAGCATCTACGCGCTTGTCCGGTGCGTCCGCTTGAAACTGCGCAGGCGCAGGTGGATCTGGTTCCTCTTCATCCTGTTTGGATTCGGGTCGACATCGCTCAATTGGACCACGGGCCAGTGCACCTTCAATCCGATCTCCTTCGAATTGCTCAGCACGAGCGCCTTGCGGCCATTCTATGGACCGTGGACCCTGAGTGTCGCCATCCCCGTCGGCGCCATTGTCTTCCTGCTCCTCCAGAAACGTCTTTCGGCGTCGGCACCGCCCGCGGAACGGCCCGTTGGGCGGAGGTAAGCTTGCTCTCCTGTATTGATGGTAGGGCGAAGTCGCAGCGACGAGCCGCTTCCCAAACCCGATTTAGCCCCAATACTGTTCACTTAAGGTCGAAGCTGCATCAAAACGACCCGGAAGCTGGGCCGATGGATGGCGCGGTGGCGTCGGGAGCGCAGTGGATAACAGGACATCTTGCGCTTGATGCCGCGGGGCACGCGACGACCGCGGCTGGAAACGACGCGCCCGGCGGCGAGTTCCTCAAGTAGGCGACGATGGCGGCAACGGCGCAGCCGAGGGGGAAAAAACTGGCGGGGCGGCCAGTTTGCGGCGGACGACGCGCACAGCGTGGGTGAAGGAGAGTTGGTCGGGGTCGAGGGTATCTTGATCAGCCGCTTCCAGCATGAGCGAACGGACGGCGTAGTGCGCCAGACAGAGGCCGAAAAACTCCTGGCGCACCAACTCTGGGGTCTTGCTTCGCAGGACAATCTGGGCGCCCCGCAGATGGGTCTTAAACTCGTCATACACTCCTTCATGCTCCCAACGCTGGGGATAGAGCGCCGCCAGCTCGCTCGCCGGGGCCGTCTTGGGATCCGGCAGTGTCGTGACCAGGCGGAAGGCGGTGTTGCCGGGCTGAACACGATACTCGATCACGCGCACCGCTAGGCCATTGAGGTCGTTTCGCCGAGCCTTGGTTGAAGGATAAAGCCGGCTGCGATAGCTGCCGTCGGGCAAACGTTCTTCCACGGGCAGAACGGCGTTATCTCGGGCCCGGGCCAAAAACTGCGCGCCCGTGGCCACAACGGCACTCAGGAACGGAAAGTTGGCATAGAGCCGATCCGCAAGCAGCAGCACCGAGTCGTCCAGTCGGGCCAGCAGCGGCTGGGCCAGTTCGGTTTCATGACACGAATAATGCCCCATCTGCGCCGCAAAGATCAGATGCGTGCCGGTCTCCACCAGCGCCGCAAAGCGCAGGGCTGGAAACGCGGCCTTCCCACGGTTGGCGCCCGCGCGACCGAGGCCTTTCTCGTTCTCTGGGGTATCCGGCACCGCCAGCGTGCTCCCGTCCACCGAGACCAGCCGGTAGCGGCCATAAAACGCTCCCGTTCGCCCGGCCGCCGCCCGCGGTCCGCATCGGGCATACAGCGCCTCCAGCGGAGCCGACCCCAAACGTTGCCGCGCCTGGGCGATGGCCGACTTGCCCGCCACCCGCACCGGTTCGCTCCCTTCAAGCCAGCTCAGGCCCTCGACCAAGCAACGCAGCACTTCCCCGTACGCCGCCGGCAGAAACAGACCCAAGCCGATCACGTAATAAACCATCACATCCATCGGCAAATCCCTCTGCCGAACGCTGCGTCGGTCCGTGGCCTCTAGAATAGCCTTCACCTGCGAACGCGGATACGTCCGCCCCAGCACACCAACGCTAAGCGACTCTGCGATCCGCAGTCCGTTTGTGATCCGTTTGGCCGTGCGCGCCACGCCCCCCACTCTCAGGGCAGCTCTGTCACCTGT
>CAZGOX010000165.1:0-5891 GCA_964527955.1 uncultured Opitutaceae bacterium
ATCAGGACCTTCCCGACCTTGAAGGATGCCCGGGCGGCGTCCCCGGGGGAATCCGCCCGGATCAGGGGCAGGCGCACAAAGAATAGTGCTCCGGATCCCTTGGCTGTTTCAACCCCCACGCTCCCGCCCATCAGGTCCGCAAGGCGGCGGCACAGCGCGAGGCCCAACCCGGATCCTCGGCCTGAATCCCCGGGCCCGGCTGCCAGTCGCGTGAAGTGCGTGAAGAGCGAGGACTTTTCCTCCTCTGAAAACCCGGTTCCGCAGTCACCGACCGAGCACTCGAGAATATCGGGCGATTCCCCGGACACGCCCGCCGCGAGAATGATCCGCCCAGGCGCGTACCGGATGGCATTCGTCATGTAGTTCAGCAGGATCTCCTCAAGCCGATGGGCGTCCACCATGATGAATTCGGGCAAGGCGGGATCGACCCGGACCTCAATCTCCGAGGCTGCGGCGGATGCCCGGGTGCGCAGGGAGGTGGCAATCCCGTCCAGCAAGGACCTCGGGGAACACGGGGCCGGCTTCAGGTCCACCTTCCCCGCTTCAATGCGGGAGAAATCGAGGACGTCGTCAATGAGGGTGGTCAGTTGCCGGGCGCATGACCCGAGGGCCTGGACGAGTTCGCGCTGCCGCTCCCCGGGTTCTGCGCCGTCGAGCGCAATGGAGATGCCCACAATGCCGTTGAGCGGGTTGCGGATGTCGTGGGAGACCCTGGCTATGAACTCGCTCTTCGCCGAATTGGCCCGGTCGGCCTGCTCAATGGCCCGTGTCAGCTGTTCCGTGCGGCGTGCGACAGTTCCCTCCAGTTGGGCGGCCCTTCTCCGGAAACTGTGCACCCGGACCAGGTACGCGCCATACCCGCCGCACAAGATTGCGAGGAGGAACAGAATCGCCACAGGCAGCCTCCGCCACCACGGCGGCTGGATTTGGAAGGAGGATACCACTTCCGGGCTCATCGCACCCGCATCGGACACGGTCCGGATATGCGCGGTGTAGGAACCGTCCCGCAGCCCGGTAAGCTCGCGCTCGGACTTTGAGTCAAAGGAGGTCCAGCCGGTGTCGATGCCATCGATCAGGATTTGCGGCTCCACGGCAGGTCTCCTTCCAAAGGTGGGCACCGCAACCCGGATCAGCACTTTCCTCGTCGAGTACGGCAGGGGGCCCGTGATCACGTGGAAGCTCCCTTCGTCGCCGCTCTCAGCCAGCACGCGAACAATCGGCGAAGGAGGGGGAACGGGGAGGTCCGAGGCATTGGCGTCGGCGCAGAGGATGCCGCCGGAACCCGCGATGTAGAGCGTATCGCCGCGGGCATTCGATTCGGCGCAGATCGCTGCCGGGATTCCGACCTTCCAAAGCCCGTCGATCGAATGGGGCCGCCAGACAGCGCCCGATCCAACGCGGCTCAGTGAGGCAACGCAGGCCGGGCGACCGTCGGCGGGAGGATGGATGATCCACAGCGAATCGTCGGCGGCGACGAGCGACACCCCATCCAGCCCGACGCTTTCCACGGAGCGGTTCGGCCAGGACTGGATTTCCTGCAGCGTGCCGCCGTCCCTGGCCAGGAACCAGGCCCGCAATCCCGCAAACAGGCAGAGCGATCCATCCTGGAAACGCCGCACATCTCCAAATCCGCTGGTGGGAATCGCCTTGAAAAGGCTGGACGCGGGAATGCAATTCGGAGTGGCCGAAGCCGGATCCGGTATCACCCAAAGACCGGCCGTGTTTGTGCCGATCCATAGGCGACCCTGGCCGTCCTGCGCGAAGGCCACGGGAAGATCGGCGAGCCTCGGGAAAACCTCCCGAACCGCGGACGTCGCGCAATCCAGGTCGAGGACCTCAAGGCCGACGGAGGCGAAGACGTGGCCGCGTTCCTTGGAGGGCGACAGGGATAGTACGTCGCGGGGCGATGACCAGACGCGGCGGCACGCCCCGCTTCCCGCGAAGTCTATGCCCAACCGTTGCCCGACCAGGACTCCGTCACCAAACGGAACCATGCTCGATATATTGCTCTCGTGGGGCAAACCCAGCGGAGTCGAATACAGCACCGGAGGGTTGCCCCCGATCCTGTAGACATTGGTCGCAGTCGCTGCGTACGCTTGTCCGTCGCTGGCGGTGATGGCAAAAACCGGATCGGCGGTCGGAGAGGATGCGCGATCAAAGAACCTCCCTCTCGATTGCAGGTCTATCCGCAGCACCTGCGCGCTTGTCGTGGCCCAGAGGCCCCCCTCGCTGTCGACGGAAAGCGAAGAGACTTCATCCGTCGGCAGACCCGAGGATTCCTTGTCGATGACCCGCAGCAGCGCGCCGTCATTCCCGACAATGCCTATGCCGCCAGACAATGTTCCGACCGCGATCCGGCCGCTGGCGAGCGATGCCGCGCTCGAAAGCGTGTTGGCGCGCACGAATGACGATGCTGCCTCCCCGATCGGCTTGGTCCTGGTGCCATCCCATGTCATCAGTCCCTTGGAGGTGACAAGCAGCCAGCCGGCCCGGGCGGGACCAATCCAGACCACACGGCTCCCGTCGAGCTGCGATGCGGGTATCACCAGCCTGAATCCATCTTGATCATACCGGCGGACCCCCGTGCTGCCGTCGTCGATGAACACCGTCCCGGCAAAGCGCATGGCGCTCAGCCGCGTCTTGTTGGGAAAGGTCCATATCCTCATGGCATGGCCATCCCATCGGAAGACCCGGTCCTGCGTGACGAACAACCCGCCGTCGCCCACGGCAAATGCAAACCAGCAATCCCCGAATCCCCGGAGGTCCCCGGGCAGCTTCGCCGACAAGGATCTATACGCCCAGGTCCCGTCGGGAAGCCCGTCAAACCATCCAATTTCGTTGGTGCCTCCAACCCACAGGCGTTTCCCGTCCTGGCTCACATCGAGCCCCCGCAACACATAGCCTGATCCCGCGGGGTAGGACGACCACCTGTCTCCGTCGAAGGTGATAAGGTTCTTGTAGCCACCCAGGAAGAGCTCGCCCCCCGGACCTTGGCGGGTCACCCATGCCCTGGCGTTCTGCCCAAGTTCCGAAAACGAATAGGAGGACACCAGCGGCGCCCCCTGTTGGTTGGCCGCGGCAGCCCCCCCCGGCGCCCCGACCGTCGGCACGGCGAGGGCCGCGAGCAGAAAGAATGGAGGGATGCTGCGCAAGGATCGGGGCGGCTTTCCGCTGATGTCCCTCCAAGGCTTGGAAGCACGGGAGCAGGTTCCAAGCGGAAAGCAGAGTTTTTCAACAGCCTGCCAGGCGTTTTTCCTTGGCTCTTCACGGGAGAGGGGACAAGCGTACGGGTCTACCATGAGCATCGCGATCAAGGAGGTGGCCTTCGTTTACCACTCCGTCACGGACATCGGGCGGGCGCGCACTTTTTACCAGGAAGTGCTCGGCCTGAAGATCGGCCTGGAATTCGAGCTCTCGCCCGGACAATGGTGGATCGAGTACGACATTGCCGGCGTGGCGCTGGCCGTCTGCAACGCCATGCCGGGGCCGCCGTCGTCGGCCCTTGTCCTCGAGGTTGCGGACTTGGACGCGGCCTTTGCTGCGATCGGCGCGGCCAAGGTTGCCGTGAGCCAGCCAGTCATGGAATTCGCTCCCTGCCGGATGTTCGCCGTGAAGGATCCGGACGGAAACGAAATCCGCTTCCACCAAAAGAAGCCCCGCTAGTCAGGGTTCGAAGGACGGAGGGGCCGTGCCCCAGGACTTGTTCGGCTGGGCCCCCATCGCAAATCGAAGCTCGGTATCCTGGGTTGCGGTCAGCTGATCCAGACCCAGCCACGTGGAATTGGATGGCTTCCCATTCACGAGAAGGCTCTCGACGTAGGGCCGGCCCGGCCCGGCATCCGGGGCCGTGATGGTCAGCGTGTGCCCGCCACCCAAGTGGAGAACGGCCCGCTTCGCGCCGGGCCCGACCACGACAAACCCTCCGACGCCGGGGATCGCCGGGTAGAGGCCGAGCTCGTTGAACAGGTAGTAGCCGGACGTCGCGCCAACATCGTCGTCGCCGGGAAGCCCGTCCTGGTCCGCCGTGAAGAGGGCGCGCACGCGCTCCTCCAGTTCCTGCGTCTTCCAGGGCCTGCCCGCCCAGCAATAGGCGTAGGGTGCGCTGAAGGACGGCTCGTTGCCCGGCCAGAAGTACGGTTTGTCCGTGTTCCAGCCGTCGGTCAGGATCTTTGAGAAGAAGGCGTCGAGCTTGCGGACGGCCGCATCGGGCCCTCCCATGCCGCGGACCAGGCGGGCCATGTCCTGCGGCGTGCACCAGGTGTACTGGGCGGAGTTGCCCTCGTTGAAACCGTCCTCGCCGCCCGGAGAAAACGGCGACACCCAGGCGCCGTCGCGGGTCTTCTGCCGCAGGTACCCGGTCCCCGGGTCCAGGAGATTGAAGACATTCCGGGACCGGTCGAGGAACCGCCGCGCGTTCGCCCCGTCGCCCGCGGCGAGGCAGATCCTCGACGTGGAGAAGTCGGCGATCGAGTACTCCAGCGTCATCGACACCGAGTAGCTCCACCTGCCCTTGTAGGAGGGTACGTATCCAAGGAATAAATACTGAGGGCCGCGGTCGTAGCGCGTGTCGGCGTCGGCCACCAGGGCGGCCTTCATGGCCGGCAGGTCGATGTCGCGCCCGCCGAACGCCCACGTGTTCGCGATGAACGGGATTCCGGAATATCCGTTCATGATGCCCGCGTCGTGGTTGAAGTAGCCCCAGATCGGGAGCTTCCGGTCCGGACCCTGCCTGCGATCGAGCAGGAGGCTCGTCGCCATGTCGGACGCCTCCGCCGGGTACAGCATGGCCCGGATCTGCGCGGAGGTCCTGTAGGTGTCCCAGTTCGAATACCCCACATACTTGTGGTGGCCCGGCGGGATCCTGTGGACCTTGAGGTCGAACCCGACGTAGTCCCCATTCAGGTCGTCGAACAGGCTTGGCTGGAGCAGGTTGTGGTAGAGCGCCGTGGTGAAGGCGCTCCGGACGCCCGCGGGGGCCTCAATCTCGGCGCGGGACAGGAGGCTCTCCCACTTGGCGCTGGTCCTCGCGCGGAGCCCGTCGAAGTCCCAGTCGGGAATCTCGGCCCGCAGGTTTGCCTCCGCGTTCTCCACGCTCACATACGAGAGGCCGATCCTCATCTCAACCGGCGCCGGGGCGTCCCCCGCGAACGTCACGTAGGCCGCGATGTCGGGCCCCTTGAGGGCGTCCACGCCGTCCTTCCGGTCCTTGCCCTGCCAGAACCCATGGGCGATGGCGGGCTGCCTGAATTCCGCCGCGAAAAACAGGGTGTAGGGATTCTCCTTGGGATCCCGGTCGCAGAATCCCCCCGACTTGAGCCAGCCGCTCAATCGGCGGCCGCCGGCCTCGATCCGGATCGAGGCGTCCGAGATGTGGTTGCCCGTCTCGGCGGGCCGGAAGACGAGGGACCTGCTCTTCCGCCCTCCAAACGTGAAGCGGCCGTGGCCGGCCCGCTCGCTCACCGCCAGTTCGACGTCGGCGTCCGTGTCGTCGAGGTGAACACGGTAGTACCCGGGATGCGCCTCCTCCCGGCTGTGGCTGAAGCGTGACTTGTAGGCATCCGGCGACCCCACCGGGGAGCCCGCAAACTCCCCTGACACGGGCGTGATCGGCATGTCCTGGGCCGCAAGGCATCCGACCCCGGAAATGTGCGTCAGCGAGAAGCCGTAGATCTCGGAACGGTTGTAATGGTAGCCGGCACGGGCTTCGGTCGAGTCATAGTCGTCGAAGGTGTTGTTGGGACTCCAGGAGATCATCCCGAAGGGAGCCTGGGCCCCGGGGTAACAGCTTCCCTGGCTGCCCGTGCCTATGAAGGGATTTACGGCGTCCACGGCCGACTCTCCCCGAACCACGAGCGCCGGGATCGCAAGAAGAACGAACGCAATTCCAGCCG
>CAZGOX010000166.1:0-1348 GCA_964527955.1 uncultured Opitutaceae bacterium
GCACTGCCGGCAACTCCGGCCGTGCCTGCGATCGTGATCACCCCCCACGTCGTGACTCCTCCCGAAACGGTCGGCACCAGCATCCGAATGGCGTCATTGCCGTAGTCCGCCACATAAACGTTGCCCCCGCTGTCTGTGGCGATGCCGATCGGACTGTTGAACCTGGCGGCGCTTCCCATGCCATCCGCGCTGCCGGAACTGCCTGCCGAACCAGCGATCGTGGTCACCGCCCAGGAAGTGCTCCCGCCCGCCATGGTCGGCGTGATCTCGCGAATTGTGTCGTTGCCTGTGTCCGCGACATACACATTGCCTGCGCTGTCCACGGCCAGCCGCTGGGGAGACCTGAATCGGGCGCCCGCGCCGGCACCATCCGAACTGCCCGCGTTCTTCGCGGAGCCGGCGATGGTGGTCACCGTCCAGGTCGTTCCTGCGCCATTCATGGTCGGAGTAATCTCTCGGATCGTATCGTTGTTGTAGTCCGCCACATATACATTGCCCGAGCTGTCGACCGCCACACCGGTGGGGTCGAGGAACCGGGCGGCGGTTCCAGATCCGTCGGCGCTTCCAGGGGTTCCCGCCAGGCCTGCAATGGTTGTCACCACCCAGGTCGTCGCACCGCCCACCACGGTTGGCGTAAGCTCGCGGATCGAGTCGTTGGCGTTTCCGGCCACGTAGACGTTGCCCGCGCTGTCCACAGCCACCTGCCCGGGGTAATAGAAATAGGCCGAGCTGCCCGTGCCATCCGTGCCTCCAAAATCGCCCGCAACCCCTGCGATGGTCGTGAAAGCGTAGGCATAGGAGGTTGCGTTCGAGGTTCCGCTTACGTTCAGGGTCGCCGAATTCGAGTTGATGGAAGCGAGGCTGTTGGTCACCTGGCACTGGACCTGGTCTCCGTCGAGCGAGCCCGTCACGCCCGCGATGTTCAGGGTCGCGGACGTGGAACCGGTTGTTCCCTTGCCGTCGGAGAGGTTCACCCCGTTCAACTGCCATTGGTACGTCGGAGCCGGGAAGCCCGTCGCGGCGACCGTGAAGGTTGCGGTGCTTCCCGGCGGGACGGTTTTCGAACTCGGTTGAACGGTGATCGATGGCCCGGTCGCGATGTTGCCCTTGAGGATCGAATAATAGGCCGCCACGTAGACGTTGCCCCCGCTGTCCACCGCCATGCCCCAGGGGCTGAACTGCAACGCCGTCCCGACTCCATCGGTGTTGTATCCCTGATTTGAGACGCCTGCCACGGTGCTGACAACGCCCGCGGCGGAGACGGTCCGGATCCTCTCATTGATGGTGTCCCCAACATAGACCGTTCCTCCGGCGACCGCCACGCCGAAGGGCGAGGAGAAGAGCGCGG
>CAZGOX010000166.1:1448-5878 GCA_964527955.1 uncultured Opitutaceae bacterium
ACGCCGGCCAGTGTGGACACCACCCAGGTCGTGGCCCCGTTCACGATTGTCGGGGTGATCTTGCGGATCAGGTTGTTATAGGTGTCCGCCACATAGAGGTTGCCCGTACTGTCAACTGCCACTCCGGATGGGCCTGCGAACCGTGCGGCGCTTCCAATGCCGTCGGCATAGCCCGCAACTCCCTGGCCGCCGGGGCCCGGGACGTACAGCCCTGCCAGGGTGGTGACGACTCCGGCGGGTGAGACCATCCGGATTTCATCGTTGTCAAAATCAGCCACATAGACGTTTCCAGCTTTGTCCACCGCCACTCCAAGGGCTTCGTTGAACCGCGCTGCGCTTCCTGTGCCGTCGGCACTGCCGGTAAAGTACTGGCCTCCCCCGGCCAGGGGCGAAAACCCGAAGGGCGATTCCAGGGCCGTCACTGCCAGCGTCCCAATTTGTCCGAGCACCCCTCCCGCCGAGTTGGACACGAGGACTGCATACCCTCCTGCGTTGGACGGCCCGGCGCTCGCCACGGTGTACGACGATCCTGTCGCGCCGGGAATCGCGGCGTAGCTGCCGCCGTTGATGTTGGGGGTCACCAGGTACCATTGATAGGTGAAAGGGCCCGTTCCGGATACGGCGACCGAGAAGATCGCGCTCGACCCGGCAACCACGGTCTGCGCATCCGAAGGTGTCTGGATGACAGGCTGGTACACGAGGGTGAACGTGCCGCTCGACGGGACGCTGGGGCTGCCATACACCGTGGTTGAGTAGTAATTCCCGGAGGTGCTGCTCGTGAAGTACAGCTCGATGTTGTTGGAGGCTGCGGCGTCCGTGCCGTCAAGAATGCGTATTCCCGTTGCCAGGGTGCCGTCCGCCTGCGGTCGTACAACGGAGCTAATGATATAGTCGTTGTAGCTACGCAAGGGAAGGTAACTGGAAACAAAACGACTGAAGATCGCCGACTTTCCCGGTGGCGCGGTCTTTGGCGGGTTGATCCCGTCGTACGTGGTCTGGACACTGCACGCGACCGATGGCCCCATCAGAAGGGTGGGCCCCCCCGCCTGGTACAAGGGCAGGGTTGCCGGAGGCGCAACATAGGCGGCGTTGGGCAGCGTGCACTCATCCTCGGCGTTCGCCTTCTCGTAGCCCTCGGAATAGCTGAACCCCGACGGGAAATTAATGTAGGAATCGACGACGTAGCCGTCATCCGAGCCGGTCCCGGTGTACTCCGTGAGAAGAAGGGAGGGGTAGTTGTTTCCAAAGGCCAGGAAACTGTACGGATTTGTCGCCGCGACCGTGGCCGTGGCATTGGCGTACTCGTTGCCGCCCTTGAGCGCCTGAAAGGCGGCATAACCCATCTGCGTCCCGGACACACTGCCACCGGAATACGGCTCCGGGAAGACCCAGAGCTCCAAACGAATAGATCCGCTGGTGCCCCCGTTGCTCGGGTTGGTGATCGTGCCCGTCAGCGTAAGCGTGTCGGGATTGGTGAGGCCGTATTGGTAGGAAACGGGGTTACCCAGCTCCAGGTTGCTCGTGTTCTGGCCGGCAGCCCCGGCCGCTAGCACGACAAACAGCAGGAGCGCGGGGAAACCGCGGCATACCCGGGCCACGGCAACAAGAGCCGAAGATTGCGTCGCCATGGTGGTAATTGTTCGCACAGGACGGCCGCACACACATCCCGCGCCGCAGCAATCCCGTTCCCGCTGCCCCCAAGAAATGCAGGCGATCGGAGTTGGGCAAGGTGAAAGGGTCGTCATTCTCTCTGACACCTCTGTTCGGACGGGTGGGAACTCTGCGGATGAAGTTTAGCATTGGTGCGCGCGAACTGCTTTGGCAGCCTGCCGGGGCCATGCATGCCGCTTTCACACCCCATCCCATGAAGACATACAAGGTACTTGCCTCCCTTTCCCTTCTCCTTGCCTTTGCAGCGGCGGCCCGCGCAGGCCATCCCTTCCTCTGCACCGACTCCTACGCCGGCGCGGTGAGCGCGGTCTCCGCGGAGGGCAAGGTCCTCTGGCGGCATGAGTGCAAGCATCCGCAGGATTGCTGGGCGCTGCCCAACGGGGACTACCTCTTCTGCCACGCGGGAGGCGCGCTGGAGATGACGCCGGACGGCAGGATCGCCTGGGAATACAAGGCCGGCGAGGGCACCGAGGTCCATTCCTGCCAGCCCTTGGCGGACGGCCGCGTGCTCGTCGTGGAGAACGGACCCTGCCGCATCCTCGAGATTGATCGGGAGGGGAAGATCGCCAAGGAAATCAAGCTTGTGCCGCCCCCGGCAAGCGTGAGCCTGCACGACCAGTTTCGGGGCACCCGCAAGACGAGCGAGGGGCACTACCTGCTTTGCCGCAAGGGCGAGCACCAGGTTGAGGAACTCGACGGCGACGGACATTCGCTGCGAAGGATTCCGGTTCCCGGCGATGTTCACATGTGCGTCCTGCTACCGAACGGCCACTTCCTGATCGCCTGCGGCGAGGGGCACAAGGTCGAGGAACTCGACGCCAGCCTCAAGGTCGTGTGGGAGCTGGACGAGCACGACCTGCCTGGCAATCCGCTCAGGTTGATCAGCGGCCTCCAACGCCTGCCCAATGGCGACACCGTTTGCTGCAATTATCTCGGGCACGGCCACCTCGGCGAGCAACCCCACGTCTTCGAGATCACGCCGGACAAGAGGGTCGTATGGGAGTTCTCAGACCATGAGCACTTCAAGGTGATCAACCAGATCCAGCTGCTCGACGTTCCAGGCGACGCCACGAGGGGCGAGATACTGCGGTAGCCGACGGGCTGGGCATTGCGGCCGCGCGCAATCACAAGACACTGTCAGATGGTGCGGAGGAGAGGTTGGCGCAGGTCTGAGAAGATCTATCCAGCCTTGCAGGTCAGCGAGCTTGCTCGCGCTCCGGCAACGCGCGAGCAAGCTCGCTGACCTACAAAAGACCAAGCGCATCCTGGCCCGGCCCGTCTCAAGCCGCTGGTCGCGGATTGAGCCGCGGCAGCCTTCGCGTCGCTGTCGCGACCGCGAAGACTGGACCCGATCAGGATCGAACCTTCAGAGGAGATGCATGCTGGTTCGCGTTTGGTTCGCGATTTTTCACAAATACTGCGGGCGCCTAGATCCGGGCCGAAGCGGAGGATGGCACTTTTGGCACGAAATAATCCGCGAGAAAGAAGTGGAGTGACGCCAGACGGCAGCTGACCGGTTGTCTGCCCCGCGCGGAAGCGAAGGCATTCCTCGGCAAAGCAGGAACCGTGCTCCCGGTAAACGGCGGTTTTTGTTGTCGCCCCCATCATGGGACGCATTTTTTCATAATTTCATATTGGCATAGAACTAAGGCCGGAACTATTGATCACCATATGCCGATCACAACTAGATGGCCGTCTGCGTTTGCGTTGATATTGGCTGTCGCAGTGTTTGCCGCCGGATGTTCGTATTTTGAACCTGTCTACAGCGGCGACGGGCCGTCGGTCGTCATTTTCTCCCACGATATTTCTCGGGTAAAAGCAGCCATCCTTGCGCAGACTGCCATCGAGCATTTCAAGCCCGATGGCGATGCGGGGGAGCATTTGTGGGTGGCGCGTCCGCTGTCGGCGCTCAAGGTATTTGCTTCGACCGAGACGATTCGGAGCAAAAACGACCTCGAAATCGAGCAATTCCATATTGAGGCAACGGATGCCGGCATTCGCGTGTACGTTGGTAGGGTCGAACAATTGGAACTGCCCGGTGGTGGTTACAACCAAGATCCCCTCATGGACAAGGATCAGTATATGGCACTCAAGGCCCTACTTGACGCCGTGAAGCGGCAGGTCGAAGGAACATGAACCGTGGTGACTGGGAAAAGTTGTTTCCCGGCCCAAAGGCGCTTTCAGATACTGAGATTTCGGTTCTGCGGAGACGGCTGCATACAGGAAATGATAGGTGATCCTAAGCCAAAAATCCGATTCACTCGGAAACAAAATATTGTTTCCCAATTTACTGAGACACCCCACCCCTTAGTCTGGCGACAAGGTTTGGAAGGCGGCCGGCCGTGGCGATTCAGCTGACCACTGGTCCTCAGGCCCGCGGTATCGCAACCGTCACAAAATTTCCGGGCATTGCTTTGTCCAAAGCCCTTGCACGAGCGCAGCCCGTTGCCTCAAAGTCGGCCAGTGGTTTGTGGACAGGAGCAGGATGCCGATTCTGCGGCCCTTGAGGTTCTGCTGATACTCCAAGTTGCGATCGCAGGTAAGGAACAGATCAAACTCCGTTTCAGCCAGCCCTAGGAGTTGCCCGTTCTTGAGGCCGCCCCAATTTTTCTGCCGTGCCGTGGCAA
The DNA here is from genome assembly GCA_964527955.1 of uncultured Opitutaceae bacterium. Lineage (GTDB taxonomy): Bacteria > Verrucomicrobiota > Verrucomicrobiia > Opitutales > Opitutaceae > Palsa-1447. Next base: position 5,747 of record CAZGOX010000166.1, read on the forward strand.
AAACGTGATTGGTTAACAAACGCACCAGCTTTGCCGGCCCGCTTTTGCCAGCGTCAATTCTTGGGCGCCCATGAGGACAGCGACCGCCGAGTCATGGGCGACGGAAGGGAAATTCTCTAGAAACTCGTCCAG
>CAZGOX010000167.1:0-5826 GCA_964527955.1 uncultured Opitutaceae bacterium
GAAAGCGCATTCTGATCGCAACGACGGCTCATCGTAGTTTTTCAACACCCTGCTAATACCCGGCCGGGCAGCCCGAGCCGGCCTCCCAAGACCCCATTCCCGTTCCATGCCCCCGCCGAAGATCCACCGCGCCTGGCTCGAGTCGAGTCGATCCGGCATCGTTGAATTTGAGCGGGATTGGGACGAGCCCGGGGTTCCCTCGCTGATGCTTGGACCGGGGGCGCCCGCGGTGACATCGTTCCTGCCCGCCCCCGACCTGGTCGCCGGGCGGACCTACGGGTACCTGGTCAAGGCTCCCGAGGTCCTGACGTTCATCCTGCCGCTGGAACACGGCTGCGACATCGACCCCGCCCGGGACCGGGTCTACGTCGCGGGCGACTTCAACGGGTGGCAGCAGGCGGTGGGCCGTCCCGAGTGGGAGCTCGAGCCCGCCGAGCTCGACGGGGAGCACGTGCTCCTTTGGATGGGGGCCCCGGAGAGGATCACCTGGAAGGACCGCCAGCGCTTCAAGTTCGTGACCGGGGAAAACCTCTGGCTCGGCCTGCGCGATGACGCCCCCAATTCAGTCCGCGACGAGGCGGGCATTGCAAACCGGTTCCTCGACCGCCTGCGCACTGGCCGCCATCTCTGGAAGTTCGAGCTGGCCGGCGCCCTCGACCTTGCCGAGCCCCAGGCTGTCCATGCGGAGGACGGGGATGCCGGAGTGCGGCTCCTTCCCGGGAGGTTTTTCTTTGAGCTTGGGACGGAGCTGCCGCTGGGGGCGATCCCGCACGGGCACGAGACCGTGTTCAGGCTGTTTGCGCCCCGTGCCCGCCGCGTGACCCTCCTCCTTTTCGAGGACCTCGCGAAGACGGACGAGCCCCTCAGCTTCGACCTGGCAAGGCGCGCCGACGCGGACGGGGTCTGGGAGGTGCTCCTCGACCAGAACCTTCACTGCTGGTACTACTGGTACGCAGTGGACGGCGTCGCCGAGGGCCCGGGGCGGTTTGATCCCTCGGTCCGCATCCTCGACCCGTATGCGCTGGCGACCGTGGACCGCGATGGGCCGGGCATCGTCCTGGAACACCACTGGATCGGCCGGTCCACGGACGGTTTCCGCACCCCCGCCTGGCAGGACCTGGTGATCGTCGAGGCGCACGTGCGCGACCTGGCCGTGCACGCCCCTGGGAAGGCGACCGCGGAGGAGTCCCTGGGCTTCACCGGCCTGAGAAAGTGGGTCGACCACCCCGGCTTCTACCTTCACGAGCTCGGGGTAAACTGCGTGGAGCTGCAGCCCGTCCAGGAATTCGATAACCGCACCCCGGGGGAGTACCACTGGGGCTACATGACCAATAATTTCTTCGCCCCGGAGAGCAGCTACTCCCTGGACCCCGCCCGGGCCTCGGGGGTTCGCGAGCTCCAGGCCCTCGTGGCCGCCTTCCATCGGCGCGGGATCGCCGTGATCCTGGACGTCGTCTACAACCACGTGGGCGAGCCCGCGCACCTGATGTTCCTCGACCGGCTGTACTACTTCGAGGAGGATTCCGAGGGCAATCTTGCCAACTGGAGCGGCTGCGGGAACGACGTTCGCGCGGGCGCCGCGATGGCGAAGCGCCTGATCATCGACAGCTGCATCCACTGGATCGAGGCCTACGGGGTCGATGGGTTCCGGTTCGACCTCGCGGAGTTGCTCGGAGTCGAGGTGCTGCGCGAGGTCGAGGTCGCGCTGAAGGGCGTCAAGCCGGACGTGGTCCTGATCGCCGAACCCTGGAGCTTCCGCGGCCACATTGCCGGGGCCCTGCGCGACACGGGCTTCGCATCGTGGAACGACGGGTACCGCGACTTCGTGCGAGAGTACGTGCTCGGCCGCGGGCAGGGGGCGCGGCTCGAGTACTTCCTGCGGGGCTCGCCCTGGTACTTTGCGAAGTGGCCTGCGCAGACCGTGAACTACACGGAATCGCACGACGACCGCGCGTGGATCGATGCGATCACCCAGCACACCGGCGGGGACGGGTACGCGCCCACCCCGGACGACCGCCGAAGGACCCAGCTGATGGCGGCGATCCTGTTCATGTCGCTGGGCATCCCGATGATTGCCGCCGGGCAGGACTTCCTGCGGTCCAAGCACGGTGTCTCGAACACCTACCAGCGGGGCGACCTCAACGCCATGGACTACAGCCGCCTGCGAAAGTACCCGGGCACGCACGCCTATTTCAGGGACTGGATTGCCTTCAGGAGGGGCCCCTACGGCCAGTTGTTGCGCCGGTATTCCATGCCGGGCGACGGGTTTTTCCGGTTTTTTCATCCGGCCGGGGGCGGCGGGACGGCCCTGGCCGCGCTCCTCAACGCGGATGACTCGGGCGGGGACTTCCGGCTGCTGTTTGCCGTGAACCCCTCGTCGGACGATGCCGTGATCCCGATTGGCGAGACGGCGTCGCTTTCCCGCCGCTGGAGGCAGGTCGCCGACCACGATCGATTCTACGGCGCATCGGAAAGTGCGGGCGCGCTCCCGCCGATCGACGCCGAACTGTTCGTGCCGGCACTGGGCTGCGGCCTTTGGCTGGGAGAGAGTCAGCAGGCTGTTGAAAAACTCTGCTGAGCCGGCCAGCATAGTTTTTCAACAGCCTGCTAGGTGCCTAGAAGGCATTGGTTCGGCGGGGATTAGACAGGCCTGTAGATTCCTGAATCCCCTTGCCAATGCGGGCGGCGGGGTCTTCCCTTGGTGTTGACCGCGCTTGCGTGCGGCGTTCAGCAAACGACACGAACACCAACACCACCATGGCTGTAAAAGTAGCAATCAATGGGTTCGGCCGAATCGGCCGTCTCGTCTTCCGTGCGCTAGTCGAGCAGGGTCTGCTCGGCTCGACCTTCGATGTCGTCGCCGTAGGCGACATCGTGCCGGCCGACAACCTGGCCTACCTGCTCAAGTACGACTCGACGCAGGGAAGGTTCCACGGGACGGTCGACTCGAAGAAGTCGGCGCCCGACAAGGCCGAGAACGACGTGCTGATCGTCAACGGCCACGACATCAAGGTCGTCAGCGCGAAGACGCCCGCCGAACTTCCCTGGGCGGCGCTTGGCGTCCAGATCGTGATCGAGTCCACGGGGCTTTTCACCGACGCGGAGAAGGCCAAGGGCCACCTCGCGGCCGGGGCGAAGAAGGTCATCATCTCCGCTCCCGCAAAGGGCGAGGACATCACGGTGGTCCTGGGCGTGAACGACGGGAAGTACGACCCGGCGAAGCACCACATCATCTCCAACGCGTCCTGCACCACGAATTGCCTGGCGCCCCTCGTGCATGTGCTCCTGAAGGAGGGCTTTGGCGTGGAGGAGGGCCTGATGACCACGATCCACTCCTACACGGCCACCCAGAAGACGGTGGACGGCCCCTCGAAGAAGGACTGGAAGGGCGGCCGCTCGGCCGCGATCAACATCATCCCGTCCACGACGGGCGCGGCGCGTGCCGTCGGCCTGGTCTGCCCGGAGGTCAAGGGCAAGCTCACGGGCATGTCGTTCCGCGTGCCGACGCCCACGGTTTCGGCCGTGGATCTCACGGTCAAGACCGTGAAGGAAACCTCCTACAAGGAGATTTCGGCGGCCATGAAGCGCGCCAGCGAGACCTACCTGAAGGGGATCCTCTCCTACACGGGGGACGAGGTCGTCTCCAGCGACTTCATCCATGACAAGGCCTCGTCGATCTTCGACGCCGGCTCCGGAATCGAGCTGAACAGCCGCTTCTTCAAGCTGATCAGCTGGTACGACAACGAGTGGGGTTACAGCAACCGCTGCGTGGACCTGCTCCAAAAAGTCGCGGCCGGGCTGTAGACTCCCATGCCGGGCTTCAAGACGATTCGCGACCTGAACCTCGCGGGCAAGCGCGTGCTCATGCGGGTGGACTTCAACGTCCCCCAGGACAAGGCGACCGGCGCGATCACCAACAACCAACGCATTGCCGCCGCGCTTCCCGCGATCCGCCATGCCCTGGACAAGGGGGCCTCGGTCGTCCTGATGAGCCATCTGGGCCGTCCGGATGGCCAGCGGATCGCAAAGTACTCCCTCAGGCCGGTCGCCGGCGAGCTCGAGAAACTCCTCGGCCGCCCGGTGACCTTCCTTGAGGACTGCGTCGGCCCGGAGGTGGAGGCCGCCTGTTCGCGCCTGAAGCCCGGCGATGTCGTCCTCCTCGAGAACCTGCGGTTCCACATCGAGGAGGAGGGCAAGGTGAAGCTTGAGGACGGCACCTCGAAGAAGGCCGACCCGAAGGCCGTCGAGGCCTTTCGTGCCGGCCTGTCGCGGCTCGGGGATGTCTATGTCAACGATGCCTTCGGCACGGCGCACCGCGCACACTCCTCAATGGTTGGAGTCTCGCTGGCCGACAAGGCCGCGGGGTTTCTCATGGAGGCCGAACTCAAGGCATTTACGGCCGTGCTCGAAAACCCAATGAGGCCGCTCCTCGCGATCCTGGGCGGAGCCAAGATCGCCGACAAGATTCCGCTGATCAACAACCTCCTGGACAAGGCCAACGAGATCATCATCGGGGGCGGAATGGCCTACACCTTCAAGAAGGTCGTCTATGGCATGGAGATTGGCGACAGCCTGTTCGATCCCGAGGGGGCGAAAATCGTCGGAGACTTGGTGGCGAAGGCGCGCGCAAAGGGCGTCAAGCTGATCTTCCCGGTGGACTATGTCTGCGCCGACAAGTTTTCGCCGGACGCGAACACCCGGCCGGCGGACGACGCCTCCGGAATCCCTGAGGGGTGGATGGGGCTGGACGCCGGTCCCAAGTCGATAGCCCTGTTTCGCGAGGCCATTCTGGGGGCGAAGACCATCATCTGGAACGGACCTCCGGGCGTCTTCGAGTTTGAGAAGTTCTCCGCTTCCACGCGCGCGATGGCCGATGCCATCGTCGAGGCGACGTGCCTCGGCGCCACCACCGTTGTCGGCGGCGGGGACACGGCGACCGCGGCGAAGAAATTCAAGGTGGCCGACAAGGTGACGCACTGCTCCACGGGCGGCGGCGCGAGCCTGGAATTCCTCGAGGGCAAGACCCTGCCCGGGGTCGCGTTTCTCCTGTCCTGAACCCCCATTTCTCCCCATGAACCACCGCAAGAAGATGATCGCCGGAAACTGGAAGATGAACAAGACCGCGTCCGACGCGGTCGCGCTGGTCAAGGAGATCGCGCTCCAGGTCGGGGCCCGGTCCGACGTCGACATCGTCGTCTGCCCGCCTTTCACGGCCCTCGAGGGTGTGGGGCCCGCCATCGACGGCACGGTGCTGAAGCTTGGTGCGCAGAACATGCACCACGAGTCCAGCGGGGCGTTCACCGGCGAGATTTCGGCGCCCATGCTCCGCTCCCTCTTCGTCACCCACATCATCCTCGGGCACAGCGAGAGGCGCCAGTACTTCCGCGAGACCGACGAATTCATCAACCTGAAGGTGCTCTCCGCGCTCAAGAACCAGCTCCGCCCCATCCTGTGCGTAGGCGAGACACTGGCCGAGCGCGAGGCGGGCACCACGCTCAAGGTGGTCCAGACGCAGACGGAGCGCGGGCTCGAAGGCGTGAGCCGCGAGCAGGCGGCCGGTCTGGTGATCGCCTACGAGCCGGTCTGGGCGATCGGCACCGGCAAGGTCGCGACGGCCGAGCAGGCCCAGGAAGTCCATGCCTTCATCCGCGGGCTCCTGACCAAGCTCTTCACCGAGCCCGTGGCCCAGCGCGTCCGCATCCTCTACGGCGGCTCCATGAAGCCGGCCAACGCCCCGGAGCTCCTCGGGCAGGCCGACATCGACGGGGGCCTGATCGGCGGCGCAAGCCTCGAGGCCCGCAGCTTTGTGGACCTGATCAAGGCCGC
>CAZGOX010000168.1:0-5811 GCA_964527955.1 uncultured Opitutaceae bacterium
TGACTGAAATCGGGTAGGGACGCCCGGCCCGGGCGTCCGGGCATGCATTCGGGCCGATCCGTCATTCCCGGACGGGCGAGCCGCCCGTCCCCACCTCGAAACGCCAGCATGAGTCAGCTTGTCCACGTGCACCCAGCGCCGACCTGTTTTGTTGATTGCATCCGCATCGCGGGCGACAAGGGTTGGTGCCTCAAAATGAACGTCGGAATTGTCGGGGCGTCCGGGTACGCGGGCGAAGTCCTTGTGAAGATCCTCCTGGGCCATCCGCAGGCGCGGCTGGCCGCCGTCACGTCGCGCACCCACGCCGGCAAGCCGCTGGCGCGGGTCATGCCGGCGGTCCGCGGCCTCGACCGGGGGCTTTGCTTTTCCGACTCCGATCCGGCCGCCCTCGCGGCCGGGGACATCCCCCTGTTCTTCCTGGCCCTGCCCCACGGGGCCGCCGCCGACTTTGCCAAGGCCCTGCTTGCGTCGGGCAAGCGGGTGATCGACCTGAGCGCCGACTTCCGGGTCTCGGATCTCGCAGCCTACGAGCCCTATTATGGAAAGCACCGCGCCCCGGAGCTGCTCCCGCAGGCGCGGTACGTGATCCCCGAGATCACCCCCCCTGCGTGGAAGACCGAGGCAAGGCTTGTAGCCTGCCCGGGCTGCTATCCGACAAGCATCCTCATTCCCCTTGTCCCCCTCCTTCGGGACCGTGTGGTTTCCCGGGAGCACATCGTCGTGAATTCATTCAGCGGCGTGAGCGGAGCCGGCCGGAAGGTCGAGGAAAGCTACCTTTTCGTCGAGCGGGCGGAGAGCGCCAAGGCCTACAGCCTGACCAGGCACCGCCATCTCCCCGAAATCGAGGAGCAGCTCGCGCTGCACACCGGCGCGCCCACGGTCATCCAATTCAACCCCCACCTCGCCCCGATGCGCTACGGCATCGCGACCACCATCACGGTCCCGGCGGCCCCGGGGTCCTCGGTGGCGGCCCTGTACTCCTCCTGGAAGGCGGCCTACGCCAACGCGCCCTTCGTCCAGATCCTGCCCTCGGGTGAGACGCCCGACACGGCGCATGTCGTGGGCACCAACCGGATCGACATGTCCGCCGTGCTCGACCCGCGGACCGGCAACTTCGTGATCACCTCGGCGGAGGACAATCTCTGGAAGGGCACCAGCGGCCAGGCCGTCCAGTGCATGAACCTCTGGTACGGCTGGCCCGAGAACTCGGGCCTTGTCTGAAGCCCCCTCGGATTGTCACCTTTGGAACGGGAAAAATTCTTGTAAGCTCCGCCGTTTCCGGCACTCATCGCGACCCAGCCCCATGATCGAATTCAACAAAAAAATCCTCTTCGTCGGCTACGGCGCCGTGGCCGAATGCACGCTGCCGATTCTTCTCAAGGAGATCCGCGTTCCCGCCGGGAACATCACGATCATGGATTTCGAGAACAGGTCGGCCAAGCTCAAGCCCTGGACCGACCAAGGCGTCCGATTCGTCCGCGACCGGGTGGCCATCGACAACCTGGCGAAGATCCTGGGGAAGCACCTCTCCCCCGGCGACCTCCTGATCGACCTGGCGTGGAATATCGACGCCTGCGAGATCCTCCAGTGGTGCCACGACCACGGCGTCCTCTACATCAACACCTCGACGGAGCTGTGGGATCCCTATGCGGGAGGCCCGAAGACCCCGCCGGCCAAGCGCACCCTCTACTGGCGCCACATGAATGTGCGCAAGCTGGTCGCAAGCTGGAAGACGAAGGGGCCGACGGCCGTCATCGAGCACGGTGCCAACCCGGGGCTCATCTCGCACTTCACCAAGCAGGGCCTGATCGACATCGGCGAGAGCCTGATCGCGGACCGCAAGGCCAAGGGAAGGGCCGCCGAGGAGATCCGCCGACTGATCTCGGAGCGCGAGTTCAACCACCTTGCACGCCGCCTGGGCGTGAAGGTGATCCACTGCAGCGAGCGCGACACCCAGGTGACCGACCGCCCGAAGCAGGTGGACGAATTCGTCAACACCTGGAGCATCGAGGGCTTCCGCGAGGAGGGCACGACCACTTCCGAGCTCGGATGGGGCACGCACGAGAAGAAGCTCCCCCGCTTCGCCTACCGGCACAAGGACGGCCCGCGCAACCAGATCTGCCTGGCGCGCATGGGCATCAACACATGGGTGCGCTCCTGGGTGCCCGACTACCGGATCCAGGGCATGGTCGTGCGCCACGGCGAGGCCTTCACGATCTCCGACAAGCTCACCGTCTGGGAGAAGGGCCGCGCCGTGTACCGGCCCACGGTCCACTACGCCTACTGCCCCTGCGACTGCGCGATCGCCTCGTTGAATGAGCTGCGCGGCTACGACTACCGGCTGGTCGAAAACCAGCGGATCATGAACGACGAGATCACGGGCGGGGCGGACATCCTGGGCGCCCTGCTCATGGGGCACGCCTACAATTCCTGGTGGATCGGCAGCGACCTGAGCATCGAGGAGTCCCGCCGCCTGGTGCCCCACCAGAACGCGACCACGATGCAGGTGGCGATTTCCGTGGTGGCTGCCTCGATGTGGATGATGGAGAATCCGGAGAAGGGCGTCTGCGTTCCCGACGACCTCCCGCACGACTACATCCTGGGCGTCTCCAAGCCCTATCTTGGCAAGTGGATCTCCAAGTCCTCGGACTGGACGCCCCTCGCAGGCCGCGTCAACACCTTCAAGGGTTACAACCGGCCGGATCTGGACACCAGGGACCCCTGGCAATTCCAGAACTTCCTGATCGGCGAGAGCGACTGACAAGGACATGGTCACGCGGGCCCGATTGCAGCATCTGGCGAGGGAGAACGGCACTCCCCTCTTCGTGATCGATCACGACGAGCTGCGGAAGAACTACCGGCAGTTCCGGCGCCACATGCCGCGGGTCCAGGTGTACTACGCGGTCAAGGCGAACCCGGACCCGGCAATCGTGCGCACGCTCTTCCTCGAGGGGGCGAGCTTCGACGTGGCCTCCATGCCGGAGTTCATGATCGTGCACGAGAACATCAAGCACCTGCCCGCGCGCGACCGACAGGCGTGGATCTGGGACAAGATCATCTACGCCAATCCCACCAAGCCGGTCGAGACGCTCGAGGAGCTGAACCAGTACAAGCCCCTGGTCACGTTCGACAACCTTGAGGAGGTCAGGAAGATCCGGAGGCATGCGCCGAACGCAGGGCTCGCCCTTCGCCTGAAGGTGCCGAACACCGGCGCCATGGTGGAGCTGTCGTCCAAGTTTGGCGCCGCCCCGGGCGAGGCGGTCGACCTGATCCTGGCCGCGGACAAGGCCGGCCTCGTGGTCGAGGGCATCAGTTTTCACGTCGGAAGCCAGACGACGAATTTCGAGAACTACGTGCAGGCCCTTCACCTTGCGGCCGGCGTGTTCGAGGAGGCGAAGGCCCGGGGCTACACGAAGATGAACCTGGTGGACATCGGCGGGGGCTTCCCCGCCCCCTACGACTCGTCCGTGAAGCCGTTCCGCGAGCTGGCCAAGGTGGTCAACGGCGAGCTCGACCGGCTGTTCCCGCCGGAAATCCAGATCCTGGCCGAGCCCGGCCGCTTCCTTGTGGCCTCGGCGGGCTACGCCGTGTCCAAGGTCATCGGCAAGGCCGTCCGCGACGGCAAGACCTGCTACTACATCAACGACGGGGTCTACCACACCTACTCGGGGGTCATCTTCGACCACTGCAAGTACCCGGTCCGCGCGTTCAAGAAAGGGCCGACCGAGATTTGCTCGGTCTTCGGTCCGACCTGCGACGCGCTGGACGTGGTCTCGATGGCCGAGAACCTGCCTGACCTCGAGCGGGACGACTTCGTCTACAGCACAAACATCGGCGCCTACAGCCACGCCTCCGCCACCTACTTCAACGGCTTCCCGCCCGCGACGGTGGTGCACGAGAACAGGTAGGGACGGACGGCCCGGCCGTCCGGGAATGCTAGCTGGTCCGTACGCAGCCCGTCGGCCCGTCTTGAATCGGACCCCGGGCGAACAACCACCTCTCAAGAAAGCGAGGCTCCCCCCTTCGCCCGCGCCGAGCCGGTCCCAACGGCGCCAATTATCACTTCGAGGGCTTGGCCTGCCAGATCTGCATCATGTCGGGCGATCCTTGGCTGCGAATCCCGTTGTCATTCAAGATGTCGTCGGTCGCTGCCAGGGTCGCTTTTCGGGGGAATACAAATGCTTCGTATCCATTTCCATGGAAATCGAAAGTGACGTACTCACTCTTCAGGTCACGAAGGATGGCTACCAGGTGCGCAAGATTCCTGACCGGGATTCCATTCACGTCCGAAAGAACCCACCCCAAAGGTCTCGAATACGCGTCGGCAAGTTTGCTCGGAAAGAACGGAGAGGAAACGATGACCAACCTTTCGCCGGGAAACGACTGGTCGTCCCCTCTTCGCGAAGCCAGGCGGCTGCCTGAGACCATGAGTCCCTCCAGTGAATCCTTGGTGATCCCTGCATTGAATTGGGTCGTGTCCTCTGAAAAGACGATCGGCCCAAAAATGAAATAGGGGGGATAGGCACCCTTCAGGTCGGGCACCAGCGACGGGCGGTCCACCATGACAGGGAGTTCAATCGGGATCTCCCTGCCCTCACGCCAGACCGTGACCTGCACAGCCCCATTTCGCTCTAGCTTCTGGACCATGTACTCGTATCGAACCCTCAAGGTCGCACCGATCTCCACCATCCCTTCGTCGTCCACCGGCGCATTGCCGATCCGGGTGATGACATCCCATCTTTTCAGCGGATAACCGGAGGCGCCTTCGAAAGGCTTGTGGACGAAAACACCCCTGACGTCTTTCGGCAGCTTCAGGAACGACCGAACCGATGGATTTTGCAGATTCTGGGTCTCCTCAAAAATCGCGGGCTTCCCTCGGTACGTCCCCTTGACGATGCTGTTGAGGAATAATTCGATCTCTTCATTGGGAATTATGTAACCAATATTCTGGGCATTCCCCAGGTAGCTGAAGGCGAGCCCAATCATTTTGTCACCCACCACCGCGGGCCCTCCGCTGTTGCCTGGGTTTATGGCCGCATCGATCTGGATTCGAAGCCCCGAGGTCGGGATATTGTAGCCCGTGAATTCAATCCGGGACACAATTCCCTTTGTAATGGAAAGGTTCGTGCCCCCGGTGGGAAACCCATAGGCCAAAACGGGATCCTTGACGTCTGGCAGTCTGTGATCGCGCGCAAGAGGATGGTGGGTTTCGAAGAACGACTCGTCGTCCAATCGCAGAACGGCAAGGTCGATTCCGGGCGCTATCGCCTCGACCGTGGCCGAAACCTTGTCTCCGGATTGGCTGGCCTGCACCTGGACCTCACCGGCGTAGAGCACCACATGCGCATTGGTCAGGATTCGGTGCCCCTCGATCACAACACCCGAACCCGTGATCTCAGAGGCTGGCTGCTTCGTCCAGGGGCGAAACACGTCCGGATACCGGGTGGTCGAGAATATCTTGACCACCGCGCTCTCCACCGGGCTCCCGGACGAATCAGCGGCGTGGCAAGTTGGCAACCACAGCACGGCTCCCAGAACAGCACCGGGAATTGCGCATAGCCTTGGCAAGATCATTGCTGGAAACCCTGGCCCATGCGCGCCGCATCTCCAAGTCAATTGTGCCTTCGGCACGGCGCGGGCGAAGTGGGGCGGACCTGCCTGCAATGAGAGGCGGTTGTTCGCCCGGGACCGGCGGACTTTGTGCGCCGCGACCGGACGACAAAAGCGGAAATGGAGTCAAGAATCGTGACCACGGGGAGGCGAAGGCGGTCCGGGTGCGTGCCCTGGAAGGATGTTGTGCCTGCCCTGCCG
>CAZGOX010000169.1:0-2787 GCA_964527955.1 uncultured Opitutaceae bacterium
ATGACATCACTCAAGGGCAAATGGTCGCTGGTCACGGGCGCGAGCCGCGGCGTGGGCTCCCATGTCGCCGAAGGTCTGGCCCGGCTGGGGTCCAACGTGGTCCTGCACAGCCGCGACCTCTCGCACACCCGCGCGCTTGCGGCAAAGCTTGGGGGCCTCGACGTCAAGGTCGTCGCAGTCCCCGGCGAGCTCTCGGACCAGGCCCAGGTCGATGCGATGCTGGACGCGGCTATCCGGCAGGCCGGCCAAATCGACATCGTCTACAACAACGCGGCGATCATGACCCCCTACCGGGAGGATCCCTGGAACATTCCCGCGGAGGATTTCAGGAAGACGTTCGAGGTGAATGTGATCAGCCTCGCCAGGATCTGCCACCGGTTGGCGCCTCCCATGATTGCCCGCAAGTGGGGCCGCATCATCAATGTGACTTCAGGGATCATGAATGAGCCCAGCCTGACCGCCTATGCGATTTCCAAGGCGGCCGTGGACAAGTTTGTCCGCGACTTTGCCCAGCGGCTCGCCGGTTCGGGCGTCCAGATGAACCTCCTGGATCCGGGCTGGCTGCGCACAGACATGGGGGGAGACAGGGCGCCCAACGATCCCTCCACCGTGCTTCCCGGGGCCCTCGTGCCCGCACTGCTCGACAACGGCGAGAGCGGGCGCTTCTTCCGGGCCCAGGACTACTCGGGAATGAGCCTCGAGAAGGCCCTGGAGAAAGCCCTTGCCAAGTAGGCCGGCGGGCTACCGGGGGTCGGCAAAGGCGTCCAGGCGGGCCATCGCTTCGTCGAAAAAGGCAAGGTCGGATGCGTTTCGATCGAGGATGTAGCGATAGTCGCCCGGATCCAGCCGGTACCGTCTCGCGGGCCTGGCCGGGTTCACATTCTCGCGGGGCACGGGAACCGACTCGAGGTTTGCGAATCCGAGTGTCTGGCCAAAGTGCCGCATGGACTCGGCAAACCGGTCTGCGATCCCGACAAAGGTGAAGTCATCCACGGTCTTTCCGGCGAAGTGCCGCGCGGCCTCGTTGCGCATCCCCTCCATGTCCGAAAACTGCCGCAGACTCAGCTTCTTGCTGTGCAGCTCCCGGGAGAAATAGTCGCCGTTGTCCGGGTGGCGAAGGAAGAAATGGAAATTGGACACAACGCGCTCCACCGGATGCCGCACCCAGGTGACCAACCGGGGACTCTTGAATACGGCGTCGAAGGCGTCCGCCAGGAAGTGTCCGTGAATGCACTCAGTCCCAGGTGGCACGACGCCCGGCCGGACCTCCTCGCGGCGGTAGGCGGCCCCGTAGTTCAGCCACAATTTGTCGCCAAAGATACCCCGGAGGATGGTCCGAAAACTCGTGCCCGCGCATTTTGGAATGTGGACGCTGATTAGCACTTGGACTGGAGGCGTTCCGACGACAGACGAACCGCGGTCGGAAAGGTTTCGCGGGTTTCGGCCGATTCATCCCCGCAGCATTCCCTGCGGCGGTGGCGGCAACCGACGCGGCGGCCTGCGTCATCCTGGTGGCCGCGGTCGAGCGGGTCCGCTCAGTCCAGCAGGCCCCGCCCGCGCATGGCCCGGGAGTAGACCAACAGCAGCACTCCAACCAGGAAGATCGCGGCGCTAAACAGCAATGCCCCGGCGCCTCCCATGACCTTCAGACCGCCCGATAGCACAAAACAATAAAGGTCCGTGAGGACCATGCCAACGAGCGACAGGAGAAAGAGGTGAATTGCCCATGACTTGCGGAGCAACAGCAACAGGGATCCCGCGACGCCTCCCCAAACGGCGATCCCCCAGGCAAGCACGACCCAGAGGGGAAAGCCGAAGTAGAATGCCGCCTGGTCGGGAGTGAAGCCGCCGGTATAGGCGGGGTTCCTGGTCTCGGTCATGACAAAGTCCACGGCGCCGAATGAATTCCAGAGGAGGGAGACGGTACCCACAACCCAGAGATGCCAGGGTCGCTTTGCCGGTTGGGGAGTCTCGCCAGCCATTTCTCAAGGGAGAATCCCCCGGAGGATTTGTCAATACCGGTGCGGCCCCTCCGGATTTCTTGAGAGAAGGGATCGCATGATTCTCCTGACTGCGGATCCACACAAAACCCGGAAGAGGCCGAAAATGATGGTTGACGTCGCGCAAGTTCAGTTTCGTTGCTCAGCGCGCGTTTGCTCAGGCTTTCGTTAGTGAGCAATCGCCGGGCTCCCATTTCGGGCTGATGGGACAAACCCGTGTTCCGCCTGCAACGTCCGCAACCAAAACCAGCACAGGAAGAATGATCATGAATATGCACAAGTCAGCCCCAACCCGAGGCAAATGGTCGACCCTGCTTTTGACCATGGCCGCGCTCGCATTCATTTCCAAAATGGATGCCCAGACCGTGTACCTCAATTTTTCGGGCGGCGGCGGGTCCCCGTTCGTCGTCACTTGGTCGGCTCCAATTACCTACAGGCTCACGGAGAGCACCTCCAATTCCGGCGTAAACCCCTACTTCGATTTTCAAGCGATTGCCAATATAGGCACTGCGGTTCCCGTTGATACCGTCGCACCCATTCCGGGGGGAGGGCCCACCTATACCAGCACGGGGGCGGGCAGTGGCGACGGCTTGCAGACCATCAACAGTTTCTATGTGTCGCCGATAGTCCATGGCGTGGTTTCAACTGATGACCTGGTTTTCCGGGCCACCGCCGACACCGCCGCTACATTCCTGACTGTTGGCGACGTAATCACGCTGTCGGCCGGTTCCCTGCACAACAGCACGCCTTACAACGGGGTCATGCCGGTCAGTGGCTACTACAATAC
>CAZGOX010000169.1:2887-5785 GCA_964527955.1 uncultured Opitutaceae bacterium
TGCACAACAGCACGCCTTACAACGGGGTCATGCCGGTCAGTGGCTACTACAATACATTTATCACCGACGCGAGCTACCAGACCGACCTCGGAAGCGGAGTCTCCGCAATTCCCGAGACATCGACGTATGCCGCTTGGGCTGGCTTGGCTGCACTTGGCCTTGCGTGGGCCCGCCGCCCTAAGGCGGCCGCCTCCCAAGCCTGAGCGTTCGACACCCCGCTACTCCCTCGCGGCCGCTTGGCCGCGCTGGAGGGCGTACATCTTCAGCTTCTCCCGAACGGTCAGGCGCGACCATCCGAGGAGCTGCGCTGCCTTGGTGATATTCCCCTCCGTCGCCGCGTATGCCTGCGCCAGCAGTTCGCGCTCGACGGCCGAGAGCACCGTTGTGATGGCGCCAGGGCCCGGCTTGAGCCTTGCGTTGGCGAGGGCCTCCTCGCAGAGCGCAGCGAGCGTCAACCCGGCGGGCAACCTCGGGGCATTGGAGGGCTCCTGCGTGAGCACCGACCGAGCCAGGTTCTCGGTGATCGCATAGCCATGGGCGACCAGCAGCATGCGCTTCACCACGTTCTCCAACTGCCGAACGTTGCCCGGCCAGGATTGCGCGGAAATCAACTCCATGGCCTCCGGGTGGACTGCCGCCACGCCGCCGAGATCCGCTCCGTGGCGGCTGATGAAATAATTTACCAGCAACGGGATGTCCTCGCGCCGTTCGCGCAGGGGCGGCAGCGCGATGACCACGACATTCAGCCGGTACCATAGGTCCTCGCGAAACTTTCCGGATGCCACAAGCTCAGCCAGGTCGCAATGGGTGGCGGCGATTACCCGGACATCGACCGGAATGGATTCGCGGCCGCCCACCCGCGAAAACACCATCTCCTGAAGCACCCGCAACAGCTTCGCCTGGGTCTCGAGCGAAAGATCGCCAATTTCATCGAGGAAGAGCGTCCCGCCGTTTGCCTGCTCAAACCGCCCGATGCGACGGGTGTCGGCGCTGGTGAATGCGCCGCGCTCGTGGCCGAACAGCTCGCTCTCAAGGAGGGCCGCGGAAATCGCGGCGCAATTCACGGCCACGAACGCCTTGTCGCTGCGATTGCCGTGCTGCCATAGCGCCCGGGCGACCAGCTCCTTGCCGGTGCCCGTCTCGCCAAGAAGCACGACCGAAACGGTCTTTTCGGCGACCCTTCCGATCTCCTTGTACACACCCTGCATCGCGCGGCTCTGCCCGATCATCATGACCTCCTGGGGCAGCTCCCCGGCGAGGGAGATCCTTTGGCGGCCCCGGCGGCCGGCAGTGACGGCGCTCGAGACCACGGCGAGAAGGTCGACCATCTCGAACGGCTTCAGGATGTAATCGAAGCCGCCGCGCCGCGTCGCCTCGATGGCGGTGTCGGTCGTCCCATGCGCGGTCATCAGGATTACGGGAAGATTGGGCAGTTCCTCACGCAGCTTGTCGACGAGTTCCAGGCCGGAGATGCCGGGCATGCGCAGGTCGGTGAGAACGCAATCGCAGTCTTCCTCCAGCGCGGCCTTGAGCCCGGCCGTCCCATCGGCGTGGCTGGCCACCTCGTATCCCTCCGCGACCAGCACCTGCTCCAGCGCGGCGCGGGCGGAGGCGTCGTCGTCGATCAGGCAGATCCGGTAGGGAAGGCTCATGGCGTTTGCGCGGGCGCCGCAGCGCTTGCCGACGGCATGCAGACCAAGAAGCGCGTGCCCGCGCCAGGCGAGCTTTGAAACGAGATCTCGCCACCGAGGTTATCCACGAGCTTTGCCACGATCGACAGGCCCAATCCGGTACCCCCGGCCTTTGTTGTGAAGAAAGGATCGAAAAGCCGAGCCTGGATTTCGGCCGGAATGCCCGGGCCGTCATCCGTCACGGAAAGAACAGCAAGGTCCGATAGCCTGCCCCGCAGGTGGTTGCGCTCGCGGCGCAGCGCAAGCACGATGCGGCCGCTCCGTCCCGCAAGCGCCTCCCGCGCGTTGCGAACCAGATTCAGCACGACCTGCCGCAATTGGTTTGCATCGACGTAGGCATCCACCGCCTCCGTCTCCCCCACCAGGAGCTCGGTCTTGCCCGAGGCAACCTCCGGTTCGGCAAACGCCACAAACTCGCGGAGCCACGAGGCAAGCTCCACTCTTCCGAACCTGGGCTCTGCGGGCTGCGCGTATCCGAGCACATCGCGGACGATTCCTTCCAGGCGGTCGACCTCCGTGGTGATCGCGCGGATGTCCTCGAGGCCGGCCTCCGAGGACCGGTTGGAGCGCAAGGTGTACAGCCGCGCCTTGATTGCCGTGAGTGGATTGCGGATCTCGTGAGCCACGCCGGCGGCAAGGGTGCCAAGCGCGGCAAGCTTTTCGCGTTTGACGAGAAGCAAATTGCTTCCCGCAAGCTGGTCTTTGAGGGGGTTTACGACCTCGCGATAGACCAGCCTCACGACCACCACGATACCCGCCACCAGCAGCGCGAGGCAGACAAAGACGAGGTTGCGCACCCAGAGGACGGATCTCAGTGACGCCTGCAGGAGGTTCCGCAGCTTCCTGTCATGCACGGCCGCAAAATCGTCCGCTATGCCTTGCAGCCGGTTGGCGGCGTCATCGCACAGGATGATGCTCTCGCGATCCAGCGGCGTCCTGAAGCCGTGCGTGCTCGTCGCAAGATTGTTGAGGATGGCGCGGTACGAGCGGATTTCCGCCTCCATACGCCGCAGGATCCGTGCTTCCTCATCGCCGTCGGCGGTGAGCATTCGGGCGTTCAGCCATTCCCCCAGCTGCTGTTCGCGCTGCCGGATC
The DNA here is from genome assembly GCA_964527955.1 of uncultured Opitutaceae bacterium. GTDB lineage: Bacteria > Verrucomicrobiota > Verrucomicrobiia > Opitutales > Opitutaceae > Palsa-1447. The sequence continues at coordinate 5,674 of CAZGOX010000169.1, forward strand.
ATCATATTGGTGTCGGCGCCCTGGTCGGTGCCGGTGCGCAGCAGGGCGCCATGCAGATCGTCGACCTCCTCGCGAAACGTCCGTGCATACCCGACAGCCTTGAGTTCCACAG
>CAZGOX010000170.1:0-5784 GCA_964527955.1 uncultured Opitutaceae bacterium
CATCCGGTCGACAGCCCGGCGCCGGCGTTGAAGCCCGGGGTGTACAATTTTACGGCCGTAGATGTCCGCCCCGTGGCCACGCACGAAGTCGAGCCCGACTATCCCCCGGAACTCGGGTCGATCCTCACGGGGAAGGCCCTGGTGGTGTTCACGGTGCGCACCGACGGAAAGGTTGCGGATCCGGCCGTCGTGGAGGCCGACGACCTCCTGTTTGGGGAGTCGGCCGTGCAGGCGATCCTGAAGTGGAGGTTTCGCCCGGCCAAGGTCCGCGGCGCCCCCGTTGAGTGCAGGATGACGCTGCCGTTTGTCTTCACATCGCCGTACGGGTATCCCCTGGAGGGCGGGGCGGCGGCCGACGTGCCCGGGAAGCCGGAAGGAGGCAGCGCGCAGACGTCGGTGGAATCGCACTAACAGCCTAACCCATTCAGATTGGCCGGCCAGAAAGGTGGTGCAAGATTGGCCGGGCCGAATATGATTCTAAGTTTGTCATGGACGACTTTCCTGCCCGGTTTGGCGCCCTGTCCCTAATCGCCAGACTACTTGCAGCAACCGCCTTTGCTCAAGGCGGCAATGGCGCTCCCTACGATTTCACTACGTATGCCGGGTCCCTGCCGGGCAACTGGGATGGGACCGGAGGTGCCGCCCGCTTCGGCCTGCCGGAAGGTGCGGCGGTGGATGGGGCCGGGAACATCTACGTGACGGACACCTCCAACTGCACGATCCGCAAGGTCACTCCGACCGTTGTCGGCGGAGTGAACAGCTGGGTGGTGACCACATTGGCCGGCGCTGCGGGCCAATTTGGGAACTTTGACGGGACCGGCAGCGCCGCTCGGTTTTACAACCCGGCGGGCCTGGCGGTCGACAGTGCGGGAAACCTTTATGTGGCGGATACGGGCAACCGCACGATTCGAAAGATTACCCCATCCGGGGCCGTGACCACCCTCGCCGGCGAGGCAGGGGTTTTTGGACACTCGGATGGCGTGGGCACTGCGGCAACCTTCGGTTCCCCAGAGGCCGTGGCAGTGGACGCGGCTGGAAATGTCTACGTCGCGGATTTCGTCGAGAATTCGCGGTCCTATGGCTCATTCTCTGGCATTCGAAAGATCATGCCATCCGGAGTGGTGACGACCTTGGCCGGAGGTGGGGTGGCAAGTTTTGGCTCTGCGGATGGCGAGGGCACGGCGGCCCAGTTCGAGGCTCCGTCCGGCATCGCAGTGGACGGTCAGGGAAATGTCTATGTGGCCGACTCCGGGAATGACACCATCCGCAAGATCACGTCTGGCGGCAATGTCACGACCCTCGCCGGAACCGTGGGTGTGGCCGGCCACCTGGACGAAACCGGAACCGCCGCGCGATTCAACGACCCCATGGGAGTGGCGGTGGACTCGGCTGGAACCGTCTATGTCGCGGACTCGGGCAACAATACCATCCGTGCCATTTCGCCTTCAGGGAATGTCAGTACGCTGGCGGGGGCCTTTCTCCAACGGGGCGGCGCCGACGGCACGGGGATCAACGCCCAGTTTTCAGTCCCTTACGGACTGGCCGTCGATGGCTCAGGCTCGCTGTACGTCGCGGATTCCGGAAACTTGACAGTCCGGGAGGTAACCCCGGGTGCCGTTGTGACCACCCTCGCCGGGACAGCTGGTGAGGGCCAGGCCGGCAGCGAGGATGGCACCGGACCCAGTTCGCGATTCACCTACCCTAGTGGCGTAGCATCGGACAGCGTGGGAAACGTCTACGTGGCCGACATGGGCAATGACACGATTCGAAAGATTGCTCCCGGGGCGGTCGTCACAACCCTGGCTGGCCAAGCCGGCCAGAGCGGTTCCGCTGATGGGACCGGAAGCTCAGCGCGCTTCTTTGCACCCACAGCAGTGGCCGTGGACGGGGCGGGGAATGTCTATGTCGCGGACACCGGCAACTATGCGATCCGGAAGATCACGCCGGCAGGAATGGTGACCACCCTTGCTGGCGGGAGCCGGGGTTACCAGGATGGCACAGGCAGCGCCGCCCGCATCTCAGATCCAACCGGGCTGGCCGTGGACGGGGCCGGAAACATTTTTGTCGCGGATGCAGGCAACAACTCGATTCGGGAGGTCTCGCCAGCCGGCGTCGTTACCACGCTTGCCGGTTCGGCGAACCAGCTGTTCGGCGATGCGGACGGGGTGGGAACCGCTGCGCGCTTCTGGGATCCGGTCGGCGTCGCCGTGGACGGCTCCGGCAATATCTACGTCGCCGACTCCAGTAACTACACGATTCGCAAGGTGACACAAGGCGGTGTTGTTACAACGGTCGCCGGGTCGGCCGGCCTGTATGGCTCGGTGGATGGAATCGGAAGCGCGGCAAGGTTCGAGCTCCCGCAAGGCGTCGCAGTGGACGACTTTGGCAACGTTTTCGTAGCGGACGGCTTTACCATCCGGGAGGTCTCGCCGGCCGGCGTTGTCACCACGCTTGCGGGAACCGCGGAGTCGACCGGAGCTGCGGATGGGACGGGCATCAGCGCGCAGTTCGACTATGCTCACGGCATCGCCGTCGACGCCTCCGGCCACCTGTTCGTTGCAGACACGGACAACCACTGCATCCGCGAGGGCGAACCCGCGATCGGTCCCTACGTGACGGTTCAGCCCGCAAGCCAGGCAGTGAACGCCGGGTCCGGCGTAGTATTGGCCTTGGCGGCCTTCGGGAATTCCCCCCTGAGCTATCAATGGTACTTCGCGGGCATCCCAATCCCCGGTGCGACGGGTTCGGCGCTATCGGTTGCGAATGTCCAGCCTGCAAACGCCGGCGTGTACCAAGTGAACATCACAGACCAAAATGGAACTGATGTGTCCAGCGGCGCCGCGGTTCTGACTGTCACCACGGACCCGGCAACAAGCATCACCATGCAACCCCAGCCCCAGACTGTTGCCACCGGGGGAACCGTCGTTTTCACCGTCTCGACCACCGCGCCGGGCCAGGCGCAGGGCATGTTGGCGATGACGGCTGCGGCCACCACCTACCAGTGGTTCTTCAACGGGACCATGCTGGCTGACGGCAACGGCCTCTCCGGTACGCAGGGTCCCCAACTGGTGCTACAGGGGGCCACGCCAGCTGATGACGGCGACTATTCCTGCGTGGTGACGACTCCCGGCGCGATATCCCAGAGCAATACTGCCGGCTTGATCGTGTCGGCCACGTCAACACCTGGCAGCCTGACCGCCCTTTCCGGACGGGCATTTGTGGGAACGGGAGACAACATCCTTATTGGAGGCTTCTTCATAGCGGGGTCGACCTCGGCCACCGTGCTTGTCCAGGCGATAGGGCCTGCGCTGTCCAAGGCTCCCTACAACGTCGCCGGGACCCTGCAGCACCCGGCGCTGACGATCCACCGGAGCCAGAACGGGAAGGATGTCGTGCTTTACTCCAACACGGGATGGGGATCGAGCCCGGTAGTCCTGGCCGCCGCAGCAACAGCATTCGCCGAGCCTGTGTTGCAACCGGGATCACCTGACTCGGAGGTCCTGCTTACGCTGCCTCCCGGAGGCTACACCGCGGAAGTCACGGGCGCCGACGGCGGCACGGGCGTGGCCTTGTGCGCGATCTACCAGCTGCAGTAGGTCAATGTGCAGGAGCCACGCGGAAGCGCGGCCTCAGCCGCCAAATAGCTGCCTGAAAACCGCCGGGCCATTCTCGATGAAGATCAGCGCCACGCCCATCAGCGATCCGCCGGCAATGACGCCGGAGGCGACGGGGAAGTTGTAAAGCTCGGCCTTCTCCGGGCTCCTCTTCTCGACGATCCAGCCGATGAGCGCGCCGAGGAAGAACAGGAACCCGTAGTACCAGTGGAAGGTCCACGAGAGCCCAAGGCCGGACGCCGACGGCATCCACTTGGCGTGGCGCGGAAACCACCGTGGCAGCAGCGTGAACAGGGCGCCCGCGAACCCGCCGATTGCGATCGACCACAGCTTGACCGAGTCGAGCGCCTGGAAGCCGGTGCTCAGCGCGAGGGCGACGATCCGCCAGGTCTGCGCGGCGGGCGCCGGAAACTGGTCCGAACCGAGCACGTTGGCCGTGGGCACAAGGACACGGAATGCGGACACGGTCGCAAAGGTGCCTATGAAGATGCCGCAAAACTGCGCGATGAATTGTTTGCGCGGGTTCGCACCGAGCAGGTACCCGCTCTTCAGGTCGGTGAGCAGGTCGGCCGACGAGCTTGCGGCGCTCGAGGTGATGTTGGCGCTCATGAGGTTGATGTTCATGTTGCCCGGGTTCAGCGCGCCGAAGACAAGCTGGGTCACCTTTCCCAGGGGCCCGATCGGCGTCGTGTCCGTCTCGCCGGTCACGCGGCACGCGACGAGGGCGAGGAAGAACGACAGCGCCACGGCGACGATGCACTCCCATACCGGCATGTTGAAGCTGATCTTGGCCAGCCAGCACAGGGCCACGAGCGAGACGATCTGGCCCACGGCGAACCAGGACATCGGCGTCTCAACGGAGTCCACCTCGCTTTTCGGCTTCGCCGCACCACCGAGGAAGGCGCGCATCCCGCTAAACGCCTTCGCGATGGCGCGCCACTGCATGAAAAAGCCCATCAAACCCGAGACGACCATGCAGGACACCCCTCCCCAAAGCGTCCATTGGACGACGCTTCGGTACCCGGCGCCTGTGATCACGCCATGCGCCTGCATGATGGGCACGAACACCGCCCAGCACAGCGTCCCGCCGACGAAGATGCTCGTCGCGGCGCGGATCCCCATGAGCGTGCCGCCGGCGATGAAGACGGGATCCCAGACGAAAGTGACGGTCCGGCCGATCCACACAGGGCCGAAGACCGCTGCATCGAGCCGATTCACCAGCGCACCCAGCCCGAACGGCTCGAGCCTGCGGCTGAGAAGCCCCAACCCGTCGCTCCAGAACTGGCTGGCTGCCGCAACCACGCCGGCGTAGGTCAGGGCGCGTGCGGATTGCACCGCCCGCCGCCCCTTCGAATACAGGGCGCGAAGGGTCTCGGCCGTGGCGATTCCCGTCGGAAAGCGCAGTTGCTCGAGATTGATCATCTGGCGCTTCATCGGGATCGCCATCGTCACGCCGAGGACCGCCAGGAAAAACACCCACGCGAAGGTGAGGCCCAGGGGCAGCGGATGGCCGTTGATCATGAAGTACGCGGCAAAGGCCGAGACCAGCGTCGAACCCGTCGAATAGCCGGCGGAACTCGAGGTCGACTGCATGCAGTTGTTCTCGAGGATGGTCATCGGCGTCTTCGCCAGGCCCAGGCGCAGAAAGACCGACCAGACGGCATAGGAGACGATGCAGGCCGTGATCGTCACGCCGAACGCCCAGCCGGCCTTCAGGCCGATGTAGAGGTTGGTCAGCGAGAGAACGCCGCCGAGCGCGGTGCCCATCAGCACCGCCCTCAGCGTGAGCTGTGGCATGCTGTCACCGCGGCCCCGGTATACCTCGTTGAACCACTGGCGGTCGACCTCCTCCGGGGTGCCTTTGAAGCCCTCCACGCGGAGGGGCTGTTCGTACTTGGATCCGCCTGTCGGATCGGGTTCGTTCGAAACGCCGGGGGTGGACATGGGTGGGGTCGCTTTTGCCGATCCTAAACACCCAAAGCGCCTGTGCGCAAGGACGTGAAAGGGGGGCCGCCTATTGGGTCACTATGAGGAGGTCAGGTTGCCCCTTCGGCCTGACCCGGGCGTCAACGGCACGTTAACATGGCGTACCGCATGCAGCCCGCGCGGTAGGCTGCGAGGATCCGGCACGCGGTGACTGCAAATACGCGGTCGCTGGCGCTGGCGTTGA
>CAZGOX010000171.1:0-5631 GCA_964527955.1 uncultured Opitutaceae bacterium
GCCTGGATCACCGTGGCCCTGGTGACCCTGGCTGTCGTGATGGCGTACACAAAGCCGTTCTGAACATCAGTGGCCCGCCACCGCCGGGCCTGCTGCGGGAAGGCGGGATTTGACACACATGGAGACGATCTGCGGCCTTTGGATCGATGACGCCGGAAGCAACCACGCGTCTATCGCCACACCGGATGGCGGCCGCGTCGAGCAGATCCTGCCCTTCAAGCCGTTTGCTTGGTTGCAGCAGGTGCCGCCCGGGACATCTCTCCCCGGCATTCACATCGAGGCCCTGAAGGGGGACGGCGTGTTCCGCTGGCTCGCCCATGCCGACACCCTCGCGGCCTTCGAGACTTTCGTGGCGCAGGCGAGGGAGGGCGGCCCGGTCGACGACCTGCGCCCGCTGGAGAGCCAGTACCTCATGCAAAACAGGGCGAGGCTTTTCCAGGACCTGGGCTTCGCCCAGCTGCGCCGGTGCCAGCTCGATATCGAGACCGCATCCTCCACCGGCAGCTTCAGCAATCCCGCGAGGGCCGGAGACCGCGTCCTCGCGATCGGCCTGAGGTTCGGGGCCCGCCAACGGCTTCTTGTGCTGGAGGAGGGGGGCCACGAGGCGGAAAAGAAGCTGCTCGAGGACCTGAACCGTGTGCTTGCCGAGGAGGACCCGGACGTGATCGAGGGGCACAACCTCTTCAAGTTCGACCTCGACTACCTGCGGCAGCGATGCCGGCGCCACCAGGTGCCCTGCGCCTGGGGAAGGTTTGGCCAGGAGGCGTCCTTTCGAAACAGCCGACTCAAGGCCGCCGAGAGGTGGATCGACTTTCCGAGATGCGACCTGCCGGGCAGGACGGTCGTGGACACATACCTTTTGGTGCAGCTCTATGACATCACGACCCGGGACATGGCGTCGTACGGCCTCAAGGAGGCTGCGGTCTACTTTGGAGTGACGGCCGAGGACAGCGGGGACCGCACCTACATTGACGGCCCGGAGATCCAGGACGCCTTCAACAAGGACCGGTCCCGGTTTCTCGCCTACCTCGGCGACGACCTGCGCGAGACCCAGGGCATAGCCGACCTGCTGCTGCCCACGTATTTTGAGCAGTCCCGCACATTTCCCATTCTCCTCCAGGAGGCGACGCTGCGCGGCACCACGAGCAAGATCGATCTTCTCTTTCTGGAGGAATACTACCACGCGAGGCAAAGCTGCCCCATGCCGCCGCAGGTCGAGCCGTTCGCCGGGGGCTTTACCCGGGGGTTTCGGGACGGCGTCTTCCGGCACGTGCTGCACTTCGACGTCGCGTCGCTGTACCCGAGCCTCCTGCTCTCGATCGGCCGGAACCCGCAGAACGACACGCTCGGCGTATTCATTCCCCTTCTGCGATCCCTCCGGGAATACCGGCTCAGGTACAAGCAGCTGGCGCGCACCGGCGACACCGCCGAGATGCGCGCCGAGTACCAGGCGCGCCAGGCGAGCTTCAAGATCCTCATCAATTCCTTCTATGGGTACCTCGGGTTCTCGGGCGCGCGCTTCGGCGACGGGGAGCTTGCGGCCGAGGTCACCCGGAGGGGGAGGGAGCTCCTGCAGGCCCTTATCGAGGAATTTGAGCGCCTGGGATGCACGATCCTCGAGGCCGACACGGATGGGATCTACCTGTCCTCCGAGGCGGACTTCGCGGACCCGGAGAAACTGCTGGCCAAGGTCGCGCCGACCCTCCCCGGGGGAATCGAGCTGGAGTTCGACGGGCGCTACCAGGCCATGTTCTGCTACAAGGCCAAGAACTATGCCCTGTACGACGGGAAGAAAATCACGCTGCGCGGCAGCGCCCTCCGGTCGCGCGGGATCGAGCCGTTCCTGAAAGAGCTGAGCGATCGCCTCATCCGCTTCCTGCTTGGGGCCTCGGCGGAGTCGCCGTTGGAGCTGCTCGAGGACTACAGGAGGCGGATAGCGGACAGGACCATCCCTGTAGGCGAACTCGCAAAGTCCGAGACGCTCGGCCAAAACCCGGATGCCTACGAGCGCCTCGTCGCGGAGGGGGGAAAGCCCCGCCGGGCCGCCGCCGAGGCCGCCCTCCAGCTCAAGCCGCGGCCCCGGATGGGGGAACGCGTGAGCTACTACGTGACGCACAAGGCCAAGGGCATGACCAGCGACTGGCAGCGTGCAAGGCCGGTCTCGCTCTTCGACCCCTCCACCGCCCCGTACGACCCAGCCTACTACCTCGACAAGCTTGACGACTGGCTGGAGCGCTATGCGGGCTTCCTCGGCGTCCCTCCCCCAGGCGGCGTGCAGGAAGACCTTGGGCTTTGAGTACCAAGGGTGTAGGCGCTTACGACTTCGACCCGCTGCGCCGGACCACCCAATCAAAGACCGCCGCCTCGTCGTGTTCGTGGCGCCAAACGAGAGAGAGAAACTCGGCCGGAAGGATGTCGTGGGCCTTGAAGAACCGGCGGTCCCCGCCGCAGCAATACATCAGGCTCGCCGGCAGCTCGCCGCGAAGCTTCGCCCGGGCCTTCGGGACGATGCGGGGCAGCCATGCAATCCCGTGCACGGCGGCGTCCTTCGACGGGAGGGCGCCCTCATCGAGCACCACCTTGCTCGCGCGCCCGCCCTGGACGTTCAGGAAATAGTCACGCCTCACGAGCTCGATGGCCAGGGCCTGGTCATACCCCGGTTCTCCGCCGACATTTTCGTCCTCTGCGTAGTCGTAGAGGTGCTGGGGCGTCAAACCGTTCGCTGAAAGCCAGGAGGACTCCGGCGCCGCGAAGTAGGTTGAAGCCTCGCGCTGGCCCTTGGCATAGAGCCCCACCGCCTTGTCGTAGAGCCTTCGGAATCCGGCCGTAAACTCGTAATGCTTCATAAATGGGATTCTCCTCGTCGCTCAGGCCGCCGGCCGGAAGTCGATCCGACGGGTGAACCGGTCGACCTTGTCCACGACCACCTCGATGCGGGACCCCGATTCGAAACGCTTGTGCTTTCTGGAGCCCACGAGCGCAGTGCCTGCATTGTTGAGCACATACCGGTCGTCGCCCAGCGCATTGGCCGCGATGAACCCGAAGGTCATGGACTCGACCAGCTCGATGAAAAGCCCGTTGCGGCGCACGTCCGTGATCACGGCGGCAAACGGTGTTTTCTTCTTTTTTCCCAGCTCCCTCTCGAAAAACTCCAGCAGCTTGATCTTCACGCTCTCCCGCTCCGCATCCATGGAGTTTACTTCCGTGATGCTGAGATGCTCGGCAAGAACCTCCACGCGCCGAAGATCGTAGCCGATCCTGCCGGGGCGTCCGGCGGCCCCGCCGGACTTCACGAGATGCGTCTCGAAGACCCGGTGGACGACAAGGTCCGAATAGCGCCGGATTGGCGACGTGAAGTGGGCGTAGTCCTTCATGTGCAGCCCGTAGTGCCCGTCGTGGGCCGCCCGGTAGCACGCCTTCTTCAGGCTGCGAAGGAACTGCGTCCGAAGCGTGTACCCCTGGGCGTGCGTCCGCAGCGCGGCCAGCAGCTTCATGACCTCCTCCCGCCGTGTGAGGTCCCCCACCTGGATGCCGGCTATCGACGCGACCTGCCGGAACTCCTCGAGCTTCTCCTCGTCCGGGTCGTCGTGGACGCGGTAGAGGGAGGGGAGTCGGTTCAGGCGCGTGAGCCGGGCCACCGCCGCGTTCGCGGCCAGCATGAACTCCTCGATCAACTGGTGGCTCTCGTCGTGCTCGACGCGCTCCAGGCGCTCGGCATAGCCCTTCTCGTCGACGAAGATCTTGGTTTCCGGCATTTCCAAGTCGAGGCTCCCGCTGCCCATCCGCTCGCGGCGCAGCCGGCCCGCGATCCTCCAGAGCGCCCTCAGCCACGACTGCAGGTCGACCAGCTCCCCGTCGCTCAATTCCCGCAGGGATCGCCCGGTCGAGCCGGTCTGGTGCTTCGGGGGCAGCGGGAGAGCCCGGATCGTCTCCAAGTCGTTCTCGAAGAGAATCGTGTGCGCCTGGCGGTAGGTCAGCCGCTTGCGGCTCCGGATCACGGTGTTCGCAAAAGAAGTCTCCCTGACTGTGCCGTTCCTAGCGTAGGTGAAGAAGACGGCCTTGCAAAGCCGGTCCTTGCCCTCGACCAAGGAACACAGCCCGTTCGAAAGCTTCTCGGGGAGCATCGGAATGACCGCCCCGACCAGATACGTTGAATTCCCGCGCCGCTGCGCCTCCCGGTCGAGGGCGGTCCCCGGAAGGACGTAATTAGAGACGTCGGCGATATGGACGCCGACCCGGGTCTCCCCGCTTGGAAGCACCTCGAGCGAGAGCGCATCGTCAAAGTCCTTGGCGTCGTCCGGGTCTATCGTCAGCACCGGGATCCTGCGGTAGTCGAGGCGTCCCGTGATCTCGCCAGGCAGGACGTGGCCGGGAATGGCCGCCGCCTCCTGTTCGACATCGTGAGGAAAATGCGTCTCCAGGCCGAACTTCTCGTAGATGCCGAGCAATTCCGTCTGCGGCTCGTGGGTGCGGCCGAGCCTGGCCGTGATCTCGCCGGTCAGCGCCTGGTGGCGATGCTTCCATTCGCCGAGCTTGACCACCACCTTGTCGCCCGGTGCGGGAGGCGGCTTCAGGCCGGACCGCGTCGGGTCCGGCACAGTGATCTCGAGGCTGAAGCGCGGATCGTCCGCCGCCACGATGAAATTCCGTCCCGACCGGCGGAGGTCGCCCACGATCGAGTCCCGGCCACGCTCCACGACCCTCAGGACCCGCCCGACCGTTTCACCGGGCCGGCGCCCCTGCACGCCCTCAAAGATCCTGACCGCCACGCGGTCCCCCGGCAATGCGACGCCCGTTTCCTCTGGGGCTATCTGCACCGCCGGCCGGGCGGGCTCGCCGGGGCGCAGCTTGTCCGGCACCACAAATGCGGATCCCCCGGCGCGAAATTGGATCCGGCCGGTTAGTTCGGGATCTGGCTGGGCTGCGGGGACATGGCGCGCATGATTCTTTGGCTTTGGCACTTGAGGGCGACCATGATGCCCGATCCGCCTTGAATCGCGAGGCTGATCTTATGGGGAAAACTCAGTATCTTGCCAAGGAGATCCTGAGGACCAGCGGCTCCGCGTGGAAATCAAGCCCTCCGTCGGTCTGGTCGCCATTCAGCAGGCGCAGGAACTTGAACTCGCCGCCCTCAAAGATTCCTTCCTCCACACGCAGGAACTGCCGGCGTCTGCCCGGTTCCACGGGACGAAAGTCGACGCGGGCGTGAAAGCCGGTGACAAGGAAGCGGCCGTCTTCGAGCCTGGCGATCATCACTCCTCCCATGGGCTTCGGGTTGCCGGCCGGCTTTCCGTACCGCGCCCAGACGCCGTAGGAAACGGTGGCGTCCCAATCCCCAAACCCAAGGGTCTGCACGGTTTCGCCCGGCCTTTCGGCAACCGATTGCAGGCGGCCGGCAAAGTTGAGCGCGGCCACCGCCCGCGCCATGGGAGCCATCACGCGGTAGATCGGTTCAAACGGCGCCGCGAACTCCCGGGTACCGGTTCGGGCCCATGGAGAGAGGTCCCCGTCCGCAGGCCTCGCCGGGTCGTCCAGGGTTCGCACCCGCGTAAAGTCGATGCCGAATGGGGAGAACCCAAGGCCCTGGCGGCCCAGCACAAAGAAAAAGAACCTCGGACTCCCGCCGGTTTC
>CAZGOX010000172.1:0-5599 GCA_964527955.1 uncultured Opitutaceae bacterium
TCCATCTCGGGCATGAGAACGTCCGTGATCACCAGGTCGAAAGGCTCCTTCTCGATGGCGCGCAAGGCCTCCAGCCCGTTGCCCGCGCAGACCACATGGGCGCCCATGGGTTCGAGGATTCGAACCAAGACACGACGTATGGAATCTTCGTCGTCGACTACCAGGATGGAGCGCGACTTCATGGCGGGATCGAACTACAAGGGGATGATCCTTCCGGGCGAACGCAAACCGCCCGTTGAAATGACTTTGGAGCCTTGAAGTCCATAGTCATCTTAACGGCACGCTTTGCGGCCGACCTGACCCCTTGTTATTGTTCAGGTTAACCGTTCATCCCCCAGCTTCCAATTTCCTAATCCTCTGCTTTTACCGACCTGTGCCCCCCTCCGGCCCATCCCTATCCCTGACCGGCGTCATCGAGCGCATCATTTTCCTCAACGAGGAGAACCACTACACCATCGCGGAGTTTCGGCCGGAGACCTCCGACGGCCTCGAACTGGAGAGGCCCCAGCCGGTGACCATTGTCGGCGCGATGCCCGGGGTCGAGTGCGGGGAGACCCTCCACCTCACCGGGGAGTGGACCCGGAATGCCCAATACGGCGCCCAGTTCAAGGTGACCTCCTTCAAGAGCGAGCTGCCGTCCAGCGTCCACGGGATCCGCAAGTACCTGGGCAGCGGGCTCGTCGCCGGGATCGGCCCGATCTACGCCGACAAGATCGTCGATGAGTTTGGCGCGGACACCTTCCGCGTGCTGAGCGAGGAGTCCGCGCGCCTCCGGAGGGTCCCGGGGATCGGCCCCAAGCGTGCAAGCGCGATCAAGCAGGCCTGGGACCAGAAGCGGGCCGAGCGCGAACTCTACATCTTCCTCCAGACCTACGGCGTCACTCCCGGGCAGTGCGTGAAGCTCGTGCACTACTACGGCGGCCAGGCCCAGCGCATCCTGAAGGAGGAGCCCTACCGGGTGGCGCGGGAGATCCAGGGAATCGGCTTCAGGACCGCCGACCGCATCGCGATCAACCTCGGCTTCGCAAACGACGCCCCTCCCCGGCTTGAGGCCGGGCTGATCTTTGTCTTGGAGACCCTGGGCGAGGACGGCCACACGGCGTTTCCCGAGGTCGACCTCGTGGAGAAGACGGCCGCCCTCCTCGAGACCCCGTCGGACCTGCTCCCGGCGCGCATCAATGCCCTCATCGAGGCCAAACAGCTGGTCCGCCACGAGGGAGGGATGGTCCAGCTGCCCATCAACAACCATGCGGAGCGCAAGATCGCGGGCGCCGTGGCGCGCCTCGCGCGCTCCAGCGAGGGCCTGCCGCCGATCAGGATCGACGCCGCGGTGCAGTGGACGGAGCAGAAGGCGGGCTTCGAGTTCGACGACCTGCAGCGCTCGGCCGTCGGGAATGCCCTCGCCAACAAGTTCTCCATCCTAACGGGCGGCCCCGGCACGGGCAAGACCACCTGCCTGCGGGCTCTCGTCGACATCCTCAAGGCCAAGCGGGTCCGCGTGCACCTCGCGGCGCCCACGGGCCGCGCGGCGCAGCGCCTGGCGGAGACCACGGGCGGCTTCGCCTCGACGATCCACCGCCTGCTCAAATTCGACCCGGCCACCAACAGCTTCACCGCCAACGAGGACTCCCCGCTCGCGACCGACTTCCTGATCGTGGACGAGGCCTCGATGCTGGACACCAGGCTGGCCGCCGCCCTGTTCCAGGCGGTGCCCGCGATGGCCCACCTGCTTCTCGTGGGCGACACGGACCAGCTTCCGAGCGTCGGCCCGGGCAACGTGCTGAAGGACCTGATCGCCGTCAGCGACCGGCTCGCCGCCGGCCACGACTCCGCCCGCAACATCCATATTCCCGTCACGCGGCTCTCCATCATCTACCGCCAGGAGGGCCAGAGTTCCATCGTGACGACCGCGCACAGGATCAACTCCGGGAACCCCTCCCCGCCCCCGGTCGTATCCGAGGTCGGCGCCGTCCCCGCGTCGTCGGACCTCACGTTCATTGCCGCAGAGTCCGCCGACGACTGCCTGGCCAAGGTGATCGAGCTCTGCACGGAGTACCTGCCCCGCCATTGCCCCCAGTTCGATCCCATCAACGACGTCCAGGTGCTCGCCCCCATGCACAAGGGCATCGCCGGCGTGTCCAACCTCAACATCCGGCTGCAGGAGCTGCTCACGCCCTTCAAGCGCGGGACCCGGGCCGATGTCGACTTCTCCGGGAAGCGGTTCCGGATCCGCGGCCCCGTCTTCTCCTACGAGGCGGGCGACAAGGTCATCCAGCTGCGCAACAACTACGACAAGAACCTGTTCAACGGCGACATCGGGGTCGTGACGTCGGTCAACCCCGAGGCCGGGAAGCTCAACGCCGACTTCGACGGCGAGCCCCACACCTTCGACCGCGACGACTTCGGGGACCTCTCGCTCGCCTACGCGATCAGCATCCACAAGTCGCAGGGCAGCGAATACCCCGTGGTGATCGTCCTTCTCCTCAAGGCGCACTTCATGATGCTGCAGCGAAACCTCATCTACACCGCGATCACGCGCGGCAGGAAGAAGGTGTTCGTCGTGGGCGAGCCGGCCGCGTACTCGATGGCCGTGCGCAACAGCGAGGCCAAGCTCCGCGTCACGCACCTGAAGGAGAAGTTGCTGGGGTGAATTTAGCCGAGGGTGGGCCCGGACGAATTGGGCCTATTCAAGACGGGCCGAGGGGCTGCGTATGGGCCTGCAAGCATTCTCGGACGCCCGGGCCGGGCGTCCCTACCTCGAAACACGGGCGTCCCTACCTTCAAAAACTATACTTCACACGGCCGCCGATCCTGAACGGCAGCTCCTGGAAGATCAGCTGGCTGTCGGTGTAGGCGTCGCCATTGGCGATCCAGTTGTGCCGGTCCGCCAGGTTCAGGAAGTCCACGTCGACCTCCCAGCCCTTGGTCCGGTACGACACGTTGGCGTCGATCGTGTACTGCGAGGGGATATGCCACTGGTCGCTGATGTTGCCGCTCTGCCAGCCCTGCCACTGGAGGTCCCCGCCCACCCCAAAGCCATCCGCCCAGCGGTAGCTGACGCTGCCGTTCGCCATCACGTGCGGGAGCGCCTGCATCGGGTAGTCCCCGACGGGAAGAGGATCCCCGTACGGGTTGAAGTCCCCGGTGCTGGTCCCGAGGCCGCCCGGGCCCCGCCCAAGCGCATAGGCGTCGTAGATCGACGCCCCCCCGAATTCAAACGGGGCCGACTGCACGTACCAGCCGCGCTGGAAGGTGGCGTTCGCGGTCGCGCTGAAGCTCCTTGTCGGCTGGTAGACCGCCTCGAGCTCGAGGCCCCGGAGCCGGATGTCGTTGTGGACGTCGCCCTGCTGGATCTCCGTCCGGGACTGCTGGAACACGGTGGCGCTCGCATAGAGCCGGTCCTCGAGGAATGAGAACTTGGCCCCCGCCTCCGCCAGGTCGCTCACGTTGCGCAGGTCGCCGGGATCGATCCTGCCCGTGCTGTCCAGCATGACCCCGCCGCCCGCCTCGCTCCCCGTCACGGTGTGTGCCTGCTGCCAGGTGGCGTACACGGAGGCCCAGCGGGCCGGCCGGTAGACGAGGCTCTCGTCGTTCGAGAACACCCAGGCCCGCGCCGTGTCGCGCCACGGCACGGTCCCCGCGGGAGGCAGGGGATCCTGCGCCGTCGCGAGGAACCCCTCGCCGCGCGCGCCGACCAGGAGCGAGAGGCCCTTGGCCAACTGCAGGTCGTGCTGCCAGAAGACGGCCGGGTCCCAGAGCCTGGAATCCGTGCTGTCGGGCGTCCCCTCCTCCTCGCCGAAGAAGAGCCTTCCCCCGGGGCCCGGCTGGCCGGGGTAGTAGGACGAGGGGAACTGCCCCGCCTCGTTGAAGACGTTCGAGGGCCCCGTCAGGTCGAAGTTGTACGCATACTCGTTGAAGTAGTTCACCCAGCTCCGCCGGCTCTCCCAGCGCAGGGAGACGCCGCCGACCCAGTCCTGCGGAATCCAGGCGTCCTTCCGGTCGCCATGCAGCTCGAGGCGGTCCTCGAACGTCTGCTGCGAGGCCCATTCGTCGTATTCAAATTGGTAGTATGCCCTGCGATTCACGTCCTCGACGAGCGTCCGGTTCACGAGCGTGAGCGACGGCCCGAGTTCCAGCGTGGCCACGACCTGCGCCCGCGCCACGTCCGCGTTGGCCGCGTCCCCCGGGGACAGGAGCGTGGCGGCGCGCGGGAGGGGCGCCGTCCCGGTCGCCGGGATCGGCCCGGGGAAGTCGGAATTGTCGGCGGAGACACCCGTATAATAGGTGCCGTTCCAGACCAGCTGCTGGTTCGGGCGGTTGATCCCGAGCACCTCCGGGCTGTCCTGCCAGAAAAACTGCGCATACGCCTGGACGGTGAGGCGGGGATTCGGCCTCCAGGCCAGCGCCGCGTACACGTCCTCCCGGCGGTCCCGGTCCCCGCTCGCCTGGTAGTAGGTGGCGTCGCTCCGCCCCTCGTAGCTCAGGCGCCACGCGAGCGTGCTCGAGACCGGCTGGTTGTGGTCGATCTGGACCGAGTCGTCGCGGTACGAACCCCCGCCCGGCACCCACTCCCCGATGTCCGCCGTCAAGACCGTGAACGCGCCGGCGAACTGCGGCTGCTTGGTGACAAAGTTCACGTAGCCCCCCTGGTAGTTCCCGGCCCCGTAGACGGCCGAACCGGGACCCCGGACCACGTCTGCGGAGTCGACCCCGTTGAAGGACGGGACATAACCGTAGGCGTTCTCGCTCAGCCGCTGGCCGTTCACGAAGGTCTCCGCGATGTCTCCGCGAAGGTAGGGGGTGGTGGCGCGGCCGTACTCGGAGGGGGTGTACGCCCCCGCGCTGTAATTCGAGAGGTCCGCGACGCTGTCCAGGCCCCGGTCGCCGAGCAGCGCGGGCGTGATCACCGCCTCCGACCGCGGGGTGTCCAGCGGCCCGCGGGAGTCCCCGAGCACGTCGGAAGTCCGCCCCGCCAGCGGGTTGATCGAGAAGTCTGTCGGGACCCCGCTCACCTGCATCGGCTCCAGTGTCGTGACGTCGCCGCCGGCTGCAGCGGGGGAAGCCGGTGCCTGGGTTTGCGCGCGCAGGCCTGCGGCCAGTGCCGCGGAAAGGGCGAGGAGGAGGGGGAGTCGCTTTGGGAGGTGCATGGATTTGGGCCAGGCCCGAACGGACTCCCGGAAAAAGGCGCGGCGCGCATTGCGCGCCGCCTGCGTGTTTCCTTCGCCGGTATGATCCGTCCAGGTTCGAAGGGTATTGCAGCCGATCGCGCCGCACTCTCAGCCCTCCGCGGAGGACTCCCCTACAGGCAGGACCACCCAAACGGCCCGCTTCCGGTTAGGCAAGGGCAAAGGGGCTTGAGGTAGGGACGCCCGGCCCGGGCGTCCGGGCCAACAACAGAGCCATTCGCAGTTCCCGGACGGGCGGGCCGCCCGTCCCTACCCCGAACCCTTGATGGCCGCCAAATCCGCGTCGACCATCAGCTCGGCCAGGGCCTTCATCCGCGTCCTCGGCTCCCATCCCAACGCCTTCTTCGCCTTGGAATAATCGCCGATCAGGAGATCGACCTCGGCCGGGCGCAGGAACCGCGGCTCAAACTTCA
>CAZGOX010000173.1:0-5582 GCA_964527955.1 uncultured Opitutaceae bacterium
CGACCCGGTCTTGGACCCGTCGAGACCGATGTCCCTCTTTTGGGTCAGCTTTCGCCAGCCAGCACCTAACCTACCGCGTGAGTGAGGTCCAACGCTGCCGCGGCCATGCGCAGAGCCCGGTCCCTTGTCCACAGAATGAGACCGTCGATGCGCGCCGCTGCCAGCAATTGCACGTCCGACCAGGACAAACCACGCCCGGCAAGGGAATGTGAGTCCAGCAAGTGCAAACCCTCATCAAGGTCGATCTCTTCCGCTCGCTTCAGCTTCTTAAGATGACGCAGGATGTCGGCCCGTTGTTTCAGGTTCCCCGCCGCCAGTTCCCCAATTACAATCGTGTGCGTCCAGACCTGCCCCGCTTGCAGGCAGGTCTGCAAGTGCGAGTCCGTCCGATGGAAGTGATCGATCCAGACGGAGGTATCGACCAGAATCCTCACGATAGTCTTGCCGTCTTCCGCCGCGGAGCCGCCGTCGCCCTTGGATCCTTGCCTCCGAGGGCGGCAAGCCGCGCAGCCGCTTCCCTCTGGATCAGAGCCCGCAGACCCTCATGCAGCAAGGCGGTCTTCCCTTTTACCCCCGCATACTCGCCCGCCTCCTCCATCAGGGCATTGTCCAGGTTTAGTGTCGTTCTCATGCAGATGAAGCTGCATAAGTTATCTGCATCGTCAAGGCGCCTTGCGCTCCGCGTTCAATCCGCGAGGGTCTGTCAAACCCAAGGGCAAGCCGTGGGTCGCACTGTTAGATGTTAGTTCGCCACAGCGAAGGCGTTGGGCCCGGCTTCGCCCTGACGCAGTCGGGGCTACGCCGGGGCAAAATGTCCGAAGGAGGTTTTTGAGGTGGCGAGAGTTGAAGGCACTCTGACAATCAACAAGTTATCGCGTTTTCTCGAGGACCGGAGAGGATGTGAGAAAAGACGTTTTTGGGGCTCCGGCACTGAGCGGCAACAAGCGGTCCGAAATAACCAAAATAGGCGGTACAAAATCGGTACAATTTTTTGCTCAGACTGGCGGGGGGAGGAGAGCGGTGAATTGGCGCTATAAGAACATGGCGATTGATTGGCGCGGGGGAGAAAAGTTGTGCAAAGGGATCGCGGATCGGTGAGCCTACGTTAGCAGCTATGAGCATTTTGGCAGGCATGCCTTTGACCCCAAAAGGCCTGCACCGTGTCCGCCGCGTTGTCCACGCGGTCCTCGGTCTTGCGTCAGCACTCGGTTGGGGCGCAGCCCCAGATGCCTTTGCCGCAACAGAGATGAGGGCGGCATTGTCCGACAGCATCAAGAATGTGGCTGCGTTGGCTTCCCCGGGTACGGCGCTGGACCCCGATATGCCGACAGTGGTCAGGCCCGTCTTGTCGGACGCTGAACTGTCCGAGACCATCCAGTTCGAGGTGGTCCTGAAGATGAGGGACCTCACCGGGCTTCAGGCACGAACCGCCAAGGGCGAAGTTATTCGGCCGTCCGAAATGGCCGACAGGTACTACCCACGGGCCTCGGACTACGACGCGGCGATCGAATGGATCGAGGCCCTCGGCCTGAAGGTGACTAACCGCTTTGACGACCACCTGTCGTTCTTTGTCCAGGGATCCGTCAGCCAGATCCGGGACACGCTGTTTGTGAACTTTGCCCGGGTCGCCTATCAGGGGCGGGAGTACACCTCAGCCGTGTCGGCGCCGAGTGTGCTCACGGGCCTTCTCCCGACGTTGGTCGGAATCAATGGGCTGCAGCCTCATATTCGGCTTCGCCCCTGCCACACCCGGCTTACATCGCACTCCGCAGCGGACGACAGTACGCCGGCCTACAAGCCGGCCCAAATCAGCCAGGCGTACCAGGCCAAGGGGGCAGGCGTTACAGGCGCGGGCGAAACCATTGGGATCATCGCCTATGCGTACCCGGAGAGCACCGACCTGGCTCTTTTCTGGAGCGACTGCGGCATTTCCAGGACAACGGACTCGATCACCAATGTCTTGGTGGGTTCCGGCGCATTCACCAACCCCGAGACGGATGACATCGAAGAGGCCTCTCTTGATGTCGAGTGGGCCAGCTCCATGGCGCCGGGCGCCAACATCCGAGTCTACGGGACTTCGGAGAACGACCCCATTGGGTCGCTGGCATTCCAGAAGGTGGTTGCCGACATTCCTTCCCAGCCGCAGATGCACCAGATCTCCATGAGCTACGGATTGGGGGAAAATGAACTGGATGCGAGCCAGCGCCAGGCTGACGTCCAGTACTTCGCCGCCATGGCCGGCATGGGCGTAACGCTCTTCTTCTCGTCGGGCGATGGAGGTTCGCGCCCCGATCCCGTTACGGGGGAGTACCTGGTAACTGCAACCCGCCAAGTCCTCTACCCGGCAAGCGACGTTTCGGTCACCGGTGTCGGGGGCACAACGTTTTCCAGGGGCGAAAACGCATGGTTCACGAACTTCGACAATTACTATGGGGTCGGAACTGGGGGTGGCCACAGCATTTGGTTTGATCTCCCCAGTTGGCAGAAGGGAGGCGGGTTTCCCGGCAGCGCCACCCGCATGGTGCCCGACGTGGCTTCGATTGCGGATCCGTCTCCCGGCGCGTTCGTGATCGTCAACGGTGCCGAATTGGACCTCGGTGGAACGAGTTGGAGCTCCCCCACCTGGGCTGGATTCTGCGCCCTGTTCAACCAAGCCAGGATCGGGGCCGGCTTGGGGCCGCTCGGGCTTCTAAATCCGAAGATCTATCCCCTGAATGGGGGGCCCTGTTTCAATCCGATCTATTCGGGTAACAATGGGGACTATTTTGTAGGCTATGGCTACAGCTACAACCTGTGCACCGGCCTCGGGAGTCCAAACGTGGGCCTTCTGGTTCAGGCGCTGGCCGTCGATTCTCCTGCGACACTGGCGCCATCCTTTGCGATCGAACCCGCAAGCGCCGGGATTCCCTACCTGTACAATGCGACCTTCAAGTGTTCCCCGGTGAGCTTCACGTACGCGACCTACCAGTGGGAGGTCCTGGTCCCCGGTTCGACAAGCTGGGAGGACCTGACCGACACAGGGATCTATGCCGGCTCGGAGACCACCACGTTGACCGTGACGGGCGCAACGACGGACTACAACGGCGATCAATTCCGGTGCGTTGCGACGAATTCAGGCGGTTCGTCCGTCAGTTCGTCAGCCGTGTTGAATGTTCAGCCGCCTGTAAGTACGATCCCTGGGTATGGCCCAATTACAATCATGCCGCAGAGCCAAACCGTTGCTCCGGGATCGACCGTGGTATTTACGACCGGGGCCCAGGGGGAGATGTTCTTCTCGTGGAGTTACTTCCTGAACCTCCGGGTGGCTTCAAGCGGCGCATTTTCCGAATCGCTCAAGGATGGCAGCGGCGTCATGGGGTCGGACGGGCCGCAGTTGGTGCTAAGCAATGTGACAGCTGCAAGTGCAGGAATCTACTTTTGCGAGATGGTGGGTTCTAGCGGATACTGTAAAACCACCTTTGCCACCCTTACTGTCGATGCCGCGGCTACCCCGGCCACCGTGAGCAGCATCTCCTCCCGGGCCTTTGTCGGCACGGGGGACGACATCCTTATCGGCGGCTTCTACATCGTCGGATCCACCTCTGCCACCGTGCTGATCCAGGCAATCGGCCCGGCGCTGACCGAAGCGCCCTTCAACGTCACCGGCACCCTGCAGCACCCCGCCCTGACGATCCACCAGAGCCAGAACGGCAAGGATGTCGTGCTTTACTCAAACACAGGATGGGGCTCCAACCCGGCCCTGCTCGCAGCTGCCGCAGCAGCCTACGCCCAGCCGGTGTTGACGCCCGGATCGGCCGACTCGGAAGTGCTGCTCACGCTGCCTCCTGGCGGGTACACGGCGGAGGTCACCGGCGCCGACGGCGGCACGGGCGTGGCCCTGTGCGCGATTTACCAGCTGCCGTAGCTATTAGTCAGAGTTCTACGACTCGGACAGCGCCGGGCTCCAAAGTGGGGAGCGCCGCAAGAAGCAAGGGCGCGAGCGGCTCAAGATCGGCAAGGCGATTAGTTGCTGCTCGAAGGACCACGCCGCGATCCGGAACTTTGGAATCGGATGCTGAAACGCCAGGTTGCGGTCCACGGTCACAAAAACATCAAACTCCTCTTCAGCCAACCGCAGCAGCCGTCCATTCTTGACTGTCGCCCAGCCCATCTGAGGAACTGTCCGGACCCGATGGCCCGGGAAGGCCTTCGCCAGGCGACGGTCGATGCATTCGTCCAGCAGGAGCTTCACTCTTCAGCGCCCTGAGGCCACAAGCTGGTCCTTTGCGGTCTCGAGAAAAGCTATGACCTGGTCGCGGCTGACGGTAGGGAACCCCTCGAGAAAGTCGTCAATCGAGTCTCCCGCCTCAAGGTAATCGAGCAGCGTTTGCACGGGGACCCTCGTGCCCCAAAAAACGGGTGCTCCTCCGAGCACATCCCGGTTGGTGCTGATGATCCTTTGCCTCATGGCGGTAGTGTCGGCCTGGGATTGGAGAAGGCAAGCCGGGAGGGGAGAATTGACCTGCGGCTCTGGGTTTTTGGCCCGGCTTCGCCTCGACGCAGTCGGGGCTACGCCGGGGCAAAATTTCCTTCGGAAAATTTGGAAGTGGCAGGAGTTGAAAGCGGATTGAGCTGGTTTGTAACAAGCTGCCAATTAGGTAACTACATCACCGGCTGAACCTCTGCGAGCTCTTGGGTTGGCAGGAATTGGCAGGAATATGCACAGGGTTGCACCAATGTTGACAGGAATCTGACAGGAATTCTCGAACGACGCCAACTGCTTGACACATAAGCTGTGTGGACCATTGTGTGGGCATGCCCACAAATCTTCAGATAGACGACCGCCTGCTCAACCGCGCTCGGAAAGTCGGCGGGTTTCGAACCAAGAAGGATACGGTCAACCAGGCTCTCGCCGAATTCCTTCGGCGGCGGGAGCAACGCGCTATTGGGGTCCTGTTTGGCACGGTGGAATTTCTGCCTGACTTCAATCACAAGAAGCTGAGGGCGAATCGATGAGGGTATTGCCTGACACGCCGATCTGGTCTGCCGCGTTCAGGAGGGGAGAGGAGGTCGGAGGTTCCTACCGGGACGAGATGTCGAAGTTGGTCAATCAGGGTCTAGTGGAAATCATCGGCCCGATCCGCCAGGAGATACTCTCGGGGATTCGGGACCGTCCGAAGTTTGAGGTAGTGAGGGATCGCCTGCGTGTGTTTCCCGACCTTGAAATTGGGACTGGGGACTACGAGGAGGCAGCTGCGTACTACAATCGTTGCCGGTCCAAAGGAATTCAGGGTTCCTTCACCGACTTCCTCATCTGCGCGGTCGCGGTGCGCCATGGGATCGAGATATTCACGGACGACAAGGACTTCCTGGGGTACAAGACGGTTTTGCCGATTAGATTGTATCAACCTGAAGAGGGAGGCTAGTAACCAATGAAACGATCACTTCGGGTGGTTCTGTTTTCTGTGCTTTTGCTGGGTACCGCCATGGAGAGCCTTGCCATGAATGATGCCCTTTGGATGGGCTCTAAGTACTCAGTCGCCGTGAAGTACCTTGGCTATTTCGAAGCGGGTATCGATACACCTCAGCCCAAGTCAATTCAG
>CAZGOX010000174.1:0-5580 GCA_964527955.1 uncultured Opitutaceae bacterium
GCGGCTGCCTTGAAATCGGCCTTTCTGAAAAGCGCCCTGGCCCTGCCGAAAAGTCGCTCCGATTCCGGCAGGAGTTCATGAAAGGAGTTGGGTTCCCCGTCATCCTCGTATCCCCACTCCGGTTCCTTACCCATGGCCAGCTCGAGCTTCCGCCGGAGCGCGGCAATCTCACGCGACAGGCTCCCATCTTTAGGCGGTTGGGCGGCCGGCGTCCCCGCGGAGGCCCACAGACTGTTCAGGAACCCCTGGCGCTTCTCGGCCTGTAACTCGCTTGCGGCCTCGCGAACCCACGCCCGGAGTTCGTGAATCGACATCTCCCCGAGTCGCGAATCCAAGCGTTCCGAGAATTGCCGCACTGAAAGCTCCTTTGCCATGCCGGTCGGATGTCGAATGGAGAAGCGGAGATGCCGGCTCGTTCTACGGTGACCGCCGTGACCTGTTCACCTTCGGCCGTACCCAGTAAGGCCGTCCGTCCGGCGCCTCAATATGTCGGCGGACGGGCCCCCCGCAGACCGAACAATGCCCCTGTAGGACGAGCGCGTCGCCGATTCTGTGGGCGGTATAATCCACCATCTTGACTCCCGTTCTGCAATTGCCGCACCACACGGCCGCGAGAATGCCTTCCCTTCCGTGGACTGGGATGCTCGCCCATACCGCTTCAGCTGAAAAATCGAGTTGCTCTTGCCCCATCTTGCTCTCGGCACAATGACCACTTCTGCGGACCAATTCAACGCGCGGGAATCAACTTAGTCGAACCGATGATTCCCCCTGAATTACGCGGGCATCGCAAACTACGTCCAAAACTACGTCACCCTCTTCACGAAGTTGCCTTGGGTTGCCTTGAGTTTCCGTTCTGCGTTGCGTGCGATCACGACTTTGTAACACCCTGAAAACAAGAAACCTCCAGAAGTTTCTGGAGGTTTCAAATTGGGTGCAGGGGCTGGATTTGAACCAGCGACCTTCAGGTTATCAGCCTGGAGACCGGCCGCCCGCAAAACTATCTAGCGATGACGGTAGGGTTAGAGAAGATTCTGGGAAATCGTGATGCGGTGCCGAAACTGGCGGGTCAGTGGGCGACGATTGTTAACTCAAGAGACACCTGTGTGCTTTCTCGACTTCACGCACTCATCGTTGCGGGCCAGAACAATCTTGAAAATTGGATGCTCAGGGCGAACTGAGCTTTGGCCCCAGTTTGAAGGGATTGTTCAGCGTTAGGTAAGACCTCCCTGCCTAGAGTAACAAATTGTCGGATACAGAGCGGCGGGGCTAAGCCCGCTCAAGTATGGGAATCGGAGGCTCCCAGTGGCGCTAGGCCATGGAGGACCGGTCCCCAAGGGAATGGCGGCAACTGGTCCCGAAGAAACGACAATCCAGACCATTTTAATTTCATCTCCTTCATGCAGGGCGTATCTAACCGGCGTAATATAAACGAATTAGGAAACGTTATACAAAACTGTACCTATGCTTATGAAAAACCATTTAATCCTATTGCTCGGTCTGTCCCTGTTGGGAGGATGCGCAATTCCCGAACGCACCAGTTCACTGGTTCGAGCGGCTATTACCGGAGGCAGCTCGACCATCCGAGATGATCAGACGAAGTGCACGGTCTTCGAGAGCTCAAAGGTCTATCTTGGAGAAGGGAGCTCTCTTTTCGACGCCAAGAATTACTACCGCTACGATCTCCGTGCAGTCAAACCCGACATCGGCGAAGTCAGATATTTGCTCGTGCTGAACAACTTGGGTCTCAACGATTGGGTTTTCTGGGATTCCGCCGCCGATCAGAATGGCAAGCAGTTCAAGTTCAGCGATGACGATCGCGACGTGCATGGAAGGGGAACCCCGACCGAAACGGTGGTTGTTTCTTTGTCGCGCGATTACCTTGATTCTATCAAGGCCAGCGGCGCCACATGGAAGATAATTGGGCGATACAACAACTCCGAACTCGAAATTCAGGCGCGCTTGCTCGCGGGATTCTTGCAATCGAGTGATGCGCAATTCGCAAGCAAGTAGAGCCGCCGCCGGCATCGACCTGTGCCGGTCGGACAAATTCTCGTCACGCCTGACCGTCCAATCGCCATCGCGGGATGACAATTCGCATTCATCGATCGTCATTTCGCCACAGGACGCTTCCAGTTGCCGAGTTGGGCTCCAATGTGGCGCAATGGCGTTACACGGCAGTCACGAGTCCGCCGCGAATCCAATGACAAAACTGAGCGTCTTGGTTGTTGACGATGAGCCTATTGCGCGAGCGCGAGTTATCTCGTTTTTGCGCGACGAACCCGCTGTGGAGATCGCGGGCGAATGCGGCGACGGCGTCGAGGCCCTGGCGGCTATACGTCAAAAGCCTCCGGATATTCTGTTTCTGGATGTACAAATGCCCGGGGCAAACGGCCTTCAGGTGCTGGGTGAACTGCCAACCGAGCATCGGCCATCCATCGTCCTTGTGACAGCGCACGACCGCTTCGCGGTCGAAGCGTTTGCGATGGAGGTTGTTGATTACCTCCTCAAACCATTTGGCCGGGAACGTTTTCACATGGCGCTCAAACGCGCGATTGGCGACAATCAGACGCGTCGAGCTGGCGATTTGGAGACACGGTTTGAACGCCTTCTCGCTACACTTCCACAGCCTTACCGAGAAAGGCTGCTCTTCAAGTCCGATGGCCGCCAGGTCCTCCTAAGACCCGATGAAATCGTATGGGTTGAGGCTGAAGGAAACTATTCACTTCTTCATCTTGTCGGCAACAAGAGCCTGATGCTTCGCGAGACCTTGTCCTCAATCCAGAAGCGCCTGATCTCTTCGCATTTTGTACGCGTCAATCGTTCAGCTCTGGTGCATGTTGATCAGGTCAAGGAACTCCAGCCGAACGATAGCGGCGACTACATCATCTTTTTGAGAAATGGTTTGCATCTTCCGCTCAGCCGTCATTTTCGAGGCCATTTGGAGTCATTTGCCTAGAATTCTATAGCTCGGCGACCTGCGAGATGTGCGGGTTGGTCTTGTGCCGATCGGACTCGATTGTCTCGGAGGCGAGCCGAGAAACTCACCGGGCGATTGCTTCCAGGGTTGTGCGTATTGTGCGCCGAGAATTGCAATGAAATGAGATCCTGCCACCCATGCGGGTTTCCATAGGGCATACACCGCGAAGATGCGGTACGCTTTCGACTACGACGATGATGGCGCCTCCACGAGATGTCCGGCCAAACATCTTCTGGCGCCGTCGAATCTACCCGAAAAGCGAATGCACGATCGATTACTCGGGATCGGAAAAGCGGCACCTCAGATTCAACTTCCTGCGTTTCGTCACTAAGCGCTTTCTGTCTGAGGCGGTTCCGGCACCGTGGGCACGCCGATATTCGGCAGTCTCACTCGGCTCAGGTGGAACATCATCCGGGGCGTTGTGCGACTCCTGTACCTGCACAAACACCACAAATGAAAATCGCAGCACCTACTGCATTGTCACCGTTCAAACCCGCAATCGGGCGCATGACCCTTTTGCTCGCCTTCACGGCAGCCATAGTCGCGTCGCCGACAAAGGCCCGTGCCCAAGGCTGCGTAGCCATCCACGGCTCCGGCATCTCTCCTGCGGAGGATGCGGCGACAGATTCCAGCAACAATATGAATCTCACTGGAATGGCAGGCAGCAACCCGTGGGCGCTGTCGACTGACTACAGGTACTTCAATTCGATCCACGATTACGTAGGGCGGACCGAAAATGCGCGGATCGGAACAGGGGTCTTCAACAAGTCGAACTTCACGGACTTCGGCCTCACCTACATCTTCGACTCTCGGTGGAGCGCCACACTCACGGTTCCATTCGTGGTTAACGATCGTTCGCAGGTTACGAACGGCCTGCGCTACCACACTGATTCGGTTGGAATCGGCGACACCTCGATCGAGGGCAACTACTGGGTCTTTGACCCCCGCGGGCATCCCAAGGGCAACATTCTGCTAGGCCTAGGGCTGCAGATGCCTACCGGTAACGATAAAGCTATGGGCGAGTTTCTGTCGTATAACAAGACCATCAACGCATATACAGCCAAGGCGCAGCCCGTCGACCAATCAATCCAGCCGGGAACAGGGGGATGGGATGGGATCCTCGACCTGTACGCCTTTCACCAAGTTGCGGTGCAGGGGCTGAACGCCTACTTGAGCGCTACATACACCTTCGTCCCGTTTCAGAACGAGAATGGCGTGCCCACATACCGCGGGAATCCCTTCGAGGCCATCACGGGCATTACGGACAGCTACCTGTATCGCGCCGGGCTCGAATACCAGCTTCTTCCGAAGTACGGAGTCTCGGTGAGCTGGGGCCTTCGCATGGAGGGTGTTCCCGTCAAGAACTGGTTCGGTGACAGCGCGGGCTTCAGGAGGCCTGGCTACTCCGTCGACTGGGAACCGGGCGTCGCCTGGAGCCATCGCAACATTTCCCTTCGGCTCTACGTCCCGTATTCAATCTACCATGATCGCACTCAAAGCCTCGCGGACCAGAAATACACGGTCGTGACGGGGAAGTACCAGCACGGCGACGCGTTCTTTGCGAACTACGAGATCGTCGCAGGATTCAGCATTAAGCTTTAGGAGGACGTCGAACTCCCGAAGTGGGCGGCTCCGCCGCCGACAAAACCGGGCGTTCGGCAGGCACAGTTCCTCAATGCCAGCCTGCAAAATTGCGCGGGGGTTGGCTTGAGGATACAGCAAATGATGAGTCCCCGCTTGGACCAGGAGTTTCAAAGCGACTGAAGAGGACACCAATGAAGAGCACAGAACCTAGCTCCATCGACATTGTGCTGGAAGGTCGCCAAGCACCCGCGCCCAGCGTGGGTGTTTGCTTGCTAGGTCCGCGAGCAGACGAAGAAGCCTTGGCAATGAGTGTGTTGCCCAGACCGGTCTGCCGTTAGGTCTTAGCTAAAGATGATGCTTAATTCAGACGGACAATTGCCGCGCGACAATAGGCCGGCCATTGCGATGGGAGGGCTTGCCAAAATGGGGCCACAGACCGTGCGCGCAGGTCCCGGGCTCATGACGAATAGCGCAGAAACTGCTGTTCAGCATGAATGTCTGTGAGGCTGTTGTTAGCCCGATCACGCGCCTCCAATCCCAATTCGTGCAGACAATCTGCCGTAAATTCGCGACTATCCAGGAGCGAATTGCGCCGCTTCGGTTCGATTGTCATGTACCTTTGGCTGTTGCAGAGAACAGGAGCGTCATGGTCAACGGGAGGATAACACCCCATGGTTTACAGGCCGAAAAATGCCATATTATCGCTCCTGACGGTTTCTTAGTAACTTAGGAACCCGCACTGATCCCACGTTAGAAAAACCGATTAATGTCTACTCAACTGTATCCGTCCGGTGGACGTCCTCACTCAACGTCATTGCCTGTGACGTCGTGCGTCACATGAGTGACGCTTGTGGATGCAGAGCGTAATTCCCGACTAAACGAGGGCTCCCGCTGGTTGCCAGCGGGCCGGTGTCAGTGCGCCCAGGTCGTCTTGGTTGGTCATGCTGGGCAGGCGGGAGAGCACGTCCCGCATATAGGCCAACGGGTCGATGCCGCGGCGCTGGCACGACACGATGATC
>CAZGOX010000175.1:0-5563 GCA_964527955.1 uncultured Opitutaceae bacterium
TGGAGCACCCCGGACACATTCAGGTCGGTCAGCGCCGGCCCGAGCGCCTGGACCAAGATTGTGGCCGATGTCGAGCCCGCGACGTAGAAGCCACCGATCAGGACGTTGTCGCCCGTGCCAACGAAGGCCCGGGTCGAAATCGCCATCAACGAGCCCGGGGTCGATGTGCCTGCAACGACCAACCCCGCGGCATTGCTCACAGACGTCACGCCGGCCGTCGCAACGACGCACGTGTAGTCGCCATCGTCGTCCGCGGTCGCCCCTTGGATCACAAGTCGGGGTCCTTGCGATCCGGAAATGCCATACCCGTCCGCGAGATTCACGCCATTGAACTGCCATTGGTAGGATGTGCCCGAATAGACCATCGCCGCATATCCCGATTGGCTAATGCTGGACGACTCCTGAACGGAACCGCCGCCGTTCACGGTGAACACCGCAGTGCTTCCATTAGAAATGATCTGCGACGTCGGCTGCCCAGTGATGACGGATGCAGCCACCGGGGTAATGCTGAGCGATGCGCTGTTGCTCTGGGTCGTGTTGCCGGAGGAATCGCTCACGCTCACCTGGTAGGACCCGGCGTTGCCGGCCTCCACATTGTGGAGCGAAAGGGTTGGACCTGCAGCCCCTGCTATCGGAGTCCCATTGAATGACCACTGGTAGCCCAGCGGGGAATTGCCATAGGCCTTGACGGCGAGGGTCACGTCCGACCCCGCGTTCACCACCTGGCTCTGGGGCTGGCTCGACACGTAGGGAGCTACGAGGGGTGAGCCCACCCGGATTGCGTCGTTGCCGCTGTCGGCAACATAGATGCGGCCTGCGCCGTCCACCGCCAGGCCTGCGGGATTGTCGAACAAGACGGCGCTGCCCGTGCCGTTCGCGAGACTCATGACGGACCAAAAATTCAGGCTTCCGGCCACCGTCGTCACAGTCCCCGCCGGGCTGATCCGGCGGATCGCGCCGTTGCCCGTGTCCATGACATAGATATCGCCCGATGAATCAACGGCCACCCCGACCGGGTGGAGGAATCGTGCCGCACCGGCCAGCCCATCGGCGTCGCCGAGCTGCCCTGCCGCGCCAGCCAGGGTGGACACAACGCCTGCCGGTGTAATCTTCCGGATCGTGCTGTTTCCGGTGTCGGCAACATAGACGTTGCCTGCGGAGTCGAGCGCGACATCCGTGGGTTCATTGAACTCGGCGACGCTGCCGGTCCCGTCCGCACTGCCTGCAGTGCCCGCGGCGCCGGCAAGGGTGGTCACGACACCGCCGGGCGTAACCTTCCGAATGACCTCGTTCCCGGTATCCGCCACGTATACGTTGCCCGAAGCGTCCACCCCGAGCCCCTGTGGATTCGCGAAGAGAGCCGCACTGCCTGTGCCATCGGCGTAGCCCCCCACGCTGGAGTTGGAGTAACGGAAGGCCGGATCGGGAACAAAGCTCCCGGCCAGCGTGGTGACGGCGCCGTCGGGTGCGATCCGGCGGATCGCGGTGTTCTGGGTGTCGGCAACGTAGACGTTGCCCTTGTTGTCCACGGCCAAGCCTTCCGGTCCGTTGAAGAGCGCGTTGCCGCTCGTCCCGTCCGTCAACCCAGCGCTCCACGGAGAACCGGCCACCAAGGTCACCGTTCCGCCGGGCGTCACACGGCGCACCGTGTTGTTGCCCGTGTCGGCGACAAATAGGTTCCCAGAGGTGTCGAAGGCAACGCCCCAGGGGTGGTTGAATTCCGCCAGGCCGCCCGTTCCATCCAGGCTGCCCGCCACAAATTCCGATCCCGCGAGCGCCGTCGTTGGCCAGGAATACTCCCAGTTGGAGACCGTTGGCGTCACCTTCGCCACAATGTCGTCAATGGTCACATAGATATGACCGGCGCTGTCGAGCGCGACCCCGGTTGGGCCAAAATACTCGCCCTGGCCAAAGGGCCATGCGTGTATCGGAAGCTCTTCCCACGAATTCAATCCGTTGGACGCGGCGGGAGGGACCAGCTCCCATATCTGCTCGTTGCCCATCTCCGAGACATAAACGTCGCCCACGCCGTCCACCGCGATTCCTGTGGGAGAATCGAACGTTATTCCACTCGGATAGCCGGCTTCGAGCCTGGACACGGACCAAGCAGCCGCCCCATTGACAACGGTCGGGCTGATCAGCCGGATGCTCTGGTTTCGGGCGTCAGCCACATAGATGGATCCGTCGCTGCCAACAGCCAGGGCCACAGGATCATTGAACAAGGCGGAGGAGCCCGCGCCGTCGGTGGAACCTGCCCGGCCCGCAGTGCCAGCAAGGGTGGTCACGGCCCCCGCGGGCGTGATCGCTCGGATGGTATCATTGCCGGAGTCGGCGACGTAGAGGTTACCTGCCGAGTTTACCGCGATGCCATTGGGGGCATTGAACCGGGCGCCGCTTCCCGCGCCGTCGGCGCCGCCGGCCTGGCCAGCAGCGCCCGCCAGGGTCGAAACGGTCCACGATGTCACTCCATTCGCCAGCAAGGGTTCCATCTTGCGGATGGTATCGTTGCCTGAATCGGCAACGTAGAGATTCCCGGCGCCGTCGAGGGCGACACCCTCTGGCTGGTTGAACAGCGCGGCGCCACCGGGCCCGTCTGCGCTTCCGGCGTTGCCGGCTGTTCCCGCCAATGTGGTCACGACCCCGGCTGGCGTGACCATCCGGATTAGGTCGTTCTTCACGTCCGCCACATACACGTTGCCCGCCCCATCCACAGCCACGCCGTTCGGACCGGAAAACTCGGCGCCGCCGGACCAGCCTCCCTCGTTTCCAGCCACCCCCGCGCCCGCAAACGTGGTGAACTGGAAGGGCGTCATCACGGTGGGCCCGATCACCGTGAGCGTGGCGGGGGAGGTCGTCACCGAGGCCGACCCGTTGGTGATGACGCATTCATACTCGGCGTTGTTCAATGCTGCCGAGGCGCTGACCTCGAGCGCGTACGAGGCCGAGCCCGACACGCCTCCGCCATCCGTCAGGTTGGTCCAGGATTGGCCCGAATTGGTCGAAACCTCCCACTGGAAGCTCGATGTGGAATTCTCGCTCGAGTCAGCCGTGAACCAAACCGTCTCGCCCGCGTGCACCGTCTGGCTCCGGGGCTGGACCGAAATGTAGAGAACGTTCACGGGACCGCTGCCCTTGCGCACGGCGTTGTTCGCAGCATCGGCCACGTAGAGGTTCCCGGCGCTGTCGACCGCAATTCCCGCGGGGTCGTTGAACAGCGCGGCGCTTCCGATTCCATCGCTGTAGCCGGGAATGGCCGCATAGCCATAAAATGTCTGGATCCAATTTGGGTCAAAGGTTGTCGTGACGCTGAAGGAGTCGCTGCCCGCCAGCGTGGTCACCTCGCCCCCGGGGGTGATCCTCCGGATCAGGTCATCCCCGCTGTCGGCCACATATACGTAACCGGCGGCATCCACGGCAACGGCCGAGGGAGCATTGAACAACGCATTGACGACCGTCCCGTCCGACGGAAGCCGAACCTCGACAGGGTACATCGGCGCGACCGTGCCGGCCAGCGTGGACACCGTCCAGGTTGGCTCCCCCTTCACAAAGCCGGGCGAGACCTTTCGGATCAGGTAATTGGCGGAGTCCGCCACATAGATATTGCCCTCGCCGTCCAGGGCGAGGCCCTGGGGATCATTGAATCGGGCTGCGCTTCCCACGCCGTCCGAGACTCCTTCCTGACCTGGCGCACCGGCCAGCGTGCTTACCACGCCTGCCGGCGTGACCCTGCGGATCGTGCAATTCAGGGTATCGCTGACGTAGATATCCCCCGCACTGTCTACCGCAATACCCCCGGGACTGAAAAACCGCGCTGTGCTGGCGGCGCCGTCCGCGCTGCCCGCCTGCCCGTCGGCACCTGCGTACGTCGACACGACGCCCCCGGGCGTGATCCTCCGAATCGTGTCATTGCCTGTGTCTGCGACATAGACGTTGCCCGTGGCGTCCACCGCCAGGGCCGAAGGAAGGCTGAACCGCGCAGCGCTACCCGTCCCATCGGTCACACCAAATTGTCCAGGCTCGCCGGCAATTGTCGTCACGATGCCAGCAGGCGTGACCTTGCGGATAGTGTTGTTGCCCGTGTCAGCGACATAGACATTGCCCGTGACGTCCACGGCCAGGCCGCCGGGACTCTTGAAGCGGGCGATCGCGGCGCCGCCGTCCGCACTCCCGCCGGGCGACTCCGTCGAGAGGCTGTTCGGGGGCATCCCGGCCAGCGTGCTTATGGAGTAAGGCGGTGCGTAGACGAAGTTGAGGTTCTGCGTGGTTGTCGTCGAACCCTGCTGACCATAGGAGCATGCCGCCATCAGCCCGCCGGCGAGGCCCGCTCCCCGGATGAGTCCGCTTAGCAGTCGCCGGGAACCAACGCCCTGCAGGAGACGCGACGCAACCCCCGCCTGCCACCGGCAGGGCGGGACAAGTCTTGTTTTCATGGCAAAAAGGGGTAACCGCGGCGGTTCGCGGGCTGCCGGTCCCAAGCCCGGGCAGGCCCCGGCAGCGTACTGATCTGGTAGACGAATGTCCACCGAAACCGTTGCACACCTTCCAGTCCCCATTAGGGTATCCTCATGACGCGGATACTCCGGCTTCTGTGCATCGCGGTCGCGACCGCGGCCCAAGTTGCGGCGGCGGATCCGCAGCCCGCCGCCCCGCCCGCGAACTCCGACGACTTGTACAAGCTCGGCCAGCAACTCTTCGACCAATACGCCCCCCCGGAAATCAAGCAGCAATACGACTTCCCGACGAAGGACCAGTGGGACCAGTTTGCGGCCCGGTTGCAAAAGGCCCTGGACAACAATTCGCTCCAGGACCTGGCCGACCTCGAGCCCCAGGCCCGCGCAGCCCAGGCGGCCCTGCAGGCCATACCCGGCTACGGGGACTACGCCCGATGGCTCGAGTTGAGGATCGACGAGATCGAGGCTGCCAAGCAGGCCGTGGCGCTTCGCGCCCCGGCGGCCCCTCCGCCCTCCGAGGCGGCGCACGCCCCGTCGGCCATCCCCCTCTACGACCTATGGCTCGGCCGGGTCCGCGACCGGCCAATTCCCGGGGATGCCGCCGAACTGATGCCGCGGCTGCGCGCGGCCTTTGCCGCGGAGGGCGTGCCGCCCGACCTCGCCTGGATCGCGGAGGCCGAGTCGACGCTCGACCCGGGTGCCCGCAGCCCGAGCGGTGCCAAGGGGCTTTTCCAGCTCATGCCCGAGACGGCCCGCAACCTCGGGCTCGGCACCTTCCTGCCGGACGAGCGCACCGACCCGGACAAGTCGGCCCGGGCTTCGGCCCGCTACCTGCGGACCCTCTATGGGAAGTTTGGGAGCTGGCCCCTGGCGCTCGCGGCGTACAACGCGGGCGAGGGCCGGGTCCGTCGCCTGCTGGCCTCCAAGAGCGCCAGCAGCTTTGCGGAGGTGTCTCCGGCCCTGCCCACCCAGACTCGCATGTATGTCCCCAAAGTGCTGGCCATCGTGGATGTCCGCACGGGCACCGCGCCCGAGGACCTTCCACCCCCGAATGCGTGACCGCTCACCTGCGCCTCAGGCCCAGGATGCTCAGGAAGAAGCTCGCGAACACG
>CAZGOX010000176.1:0-5530 GCA_964527955.1 uncultured Opitutaceae bacterium
CGGGACGACATCCAGTATTTAAAGAAGATCGGGATCAACTCGGTGAGGCTGCCGTTCGACTACCGGCTTTTTGCCGATGAGTACTTCCTGGGCAGCACGCGGCAGAGGGGCTTCGAACTCCTCGACAGGGCGGTCGGCTGGTGCAGGGAGGCGGGGATCTACGTGGTGCTCGACATGCACTGCGCGCCGGGCACGCAGGGCGGCTGGTCGACCGACGACGGATACCTGAAGCCCTGGCTCTTCGAGGACAACGGCGAGCGGAGCCGCAAGGAGCTGGTCGACATCTGGGTCTCCATCGCCAGGCACTACGCCAAAGAGCCGACGGTCCTGGGCTACGATCTCCTCGGTGAGCCGATCACGCAGTTCTGCGACACCAGGCGCCTGAATCCCCGCCTCGAGCCTCTGTACAAGAGGGTTGTCGCCGGTATCAGGAAGGTGGACGGGGAGCACATCATCTTCCTTGAGGGCGCTTTCTGGGCCCGGAACTTCGACGTCTTCGGGCCGCCGTTTGACCCGAAGCTCGCCTACTCGACCCACCTGTACAATTCGACGGACGAATACTGTTCGCTCCAGTACTTCATCGACTTTGGGAAGAGGCACAACGTTCCGGTGTGGCTCGGGGAGTTCGGGGAGAACGACGCGGCATGGGTGGGCCGGACGCGGCGGGCTTGCGAGGAGAACCACATCAGCTGGTGCCTCTGGCCCATCAAGAAAATGGACAATGACCACGACCTCCTGCAGATCACGCAGCCCGCGGGCTTCGACCAGATCCAAAGGTTCCTGAACGCGAGCTTCCCGGCCCTCGACGCAAAGATCAAGGCGGCCCCGGACTACGCCGTCGCCTCCAGGGCGCTCAAGGAATACCTGGTCAACTGCCGGTTTGCGAACTGCACTCCCTCCCGGTACTACTTCGATGCCCTCGGCCTCGGCCAGGCGAAACACCCATGAAGAGCGCGCCAAAGATCACGGTCAACGAGACCGGCAAGCTGGTCACCTTCGACTATCGGGGACACATCACGGCCGCGGGAATCCAGGCGCACCTCGACCAGATCCGCGCCCTGGGCGAGAAGATCTCCCCCCCGTTCACGATCGTGGCCGACCTGACGGACCTGGAGCACATGGAGCCCGAGTGCGCGCCGGTGTTGAGCAGGATCATGGAGCAGCTGAGCGGGATGGGGGTGGCGTGGATCGTCCGCGTGATCCCGGACCCACGGAAGGACATCGGCCTGGCCATCCTTTCGCTCTTCCACTACAAGGCGGAGATAAGGATCAACACGGTGCCGAGCCGGACGGAGGCGGGCCGGCTGCTGGGTCCGGGCCGCTAGCCAAGGAATCCCGGGTCCCCGTAGACGCACCCCATGCCCACCCCACGCCACCTTCGAACTTCCCTGATTGTCGGCTGCATGGCGGCAGCCTTCCTCACCCAGGTGCGCGGCGCAGACTCGCGGCCCCGGCCGCCCACACGGTCGCCGACCGCGCCGGGTGCCCCGGTCTTCACTCCTGTAGGGGAAAGCCCCGGCACGCTCCGCGGGGCCGTGGGTTTGAACCCCCCGGCCGACGCCGAAGGGGATTTTCTCATCGGTCCTGACTACGTCCCCGCGCCGGAACTGACTCCGGTCGACGGGGTGCCGAAGGGGACGGTGGTCGCCTTCGCGATGAATTCCGCGGACAGCAGGTTCTATCCGGGCATCACCAAGGTTCCGCCGGGCGGGCCCCCCGACTACCGGCCGCCGGACCTGAAGCACGTGCAGACCTATCCAAGGCCCTATTCGCGCGGGATCACGGTCTATGTTCCCGCGGGCTACGTTCCGGGAACCCCGGCGCCGGTGCTCGTGGAGCACGACGGGCCGGACAAGATGCTGCCGGTTGTCCTCGACAACCTGATCGCGGAGCGCCGCGTGCCCGCGATGGTCGCGGTCATGGTGGGAAACGGCGGGGGCGACGCCCAGGGGAGCGAGCGGGGATTGGAATACGACACGATGTCGGGCCGCTACGCCGAGTTCATCGAGCAGGAGGTCTTTCCCCTCGTCGAGGCGAAGTGCCACGTGACGCTCACGAAGGATCCCGACGGCCGGGCCGCGATGGGCGGCAGTTCCGGGGCCGCGGCGGCCCTGTCGATGGCCTGGTATCACCCGGAACTGTACCACCGGGTGATCTCGTACTCGGGCACGTTCGTGAACCAGCAGTCGCCCTTCAATCCCGAGACACCCCACGGCGCCTGGGGGTACCACGAGCACCTGATCCCGGAGAGCCCGGTGAAGCCGATCCGGCTCTGGATGCAGGTGGGCGACCGGGACCTGTACTTCCCGAATTCCCTCCGGGACGGGATGCACGACTGGGTGGCGGCGAACAACCGGATGGCGGCCGTGCTCAAGGCAAAGGGCTACCACTACCAGTATGTCTACTGCCTCAATGCCGGGCACGTGGACCACAATGCCAAGGCGCAAACCCTGCCCGAGGCGCTGGAATGGGCATGGAAGGGGTATGCAGGCGCCCGGCGGTGATGGTGCCCGGTCCCTTCGCTCTTGGGATGGGTCCTCTCCGGTCGCCTTTCGTTCGCCAAGCCTCACACGGTCGACCTGCGAGGACCCATCCCAAGAGCGAAGGGACCGGGCACCGCGGCGCGGCGTCACCTGTCCAGGAGTATGTAGGTGGTGTTGAACGTCAGGCCGAACCCCGGGGCGATGATGACCCGGACCCTGATGCTTCCGTGGGCCTTGTCGGCGGGCGTGATGCGGCATTCGATCCGGCGCTGCGCCCCGTCGGAATTGACCGCGCGGCCCGCATCCGAGATCGTCTCGCCGCGCCCAAGCCGGCGAAACTGGTCATCGGTGGCGCCGATCACGATCATGCCGTGCTCGTTGAACAGGAAGTAGGGAAAGACCCTCGCCGAATAGGTCGACACGTAGCCGCCGCCCTTCCAGACAAAGGGTGCCATCCTGAGCGAGACCGTGCCGATGATGATCGAGGCCTTCGACGGCGCGACAATGACCATGGGACGGGCTTGCGACCCGGAATCTCCCCCGGCAAGCGCCGGGGCAGCCAGTGCCATCAGGCATGCAAGGTGAAGTGCCGGCTTCAGGAACCTCATGAGACCATCGTTGCCGATGGAAGGGTAGACGCCCGGGGGCGGCAAAAAGTTTCCCTACTCGGCGCGCAGCGCGACCAGCGGGTCGACCCGGGCCGCACGGCGGGCCGGGAGCCAGCAGGCGAGAAGGGCGACGAGAAAGAGAACAGACGTCACTCCGACAATCAGGACGGCCGGGTTCCCGTGGGAGGCTGCCGCCGAGGGCATGATGTGGCGCAGGACCAGGGAGAGGAGCCAGGAGCCGAGCAACCCAAGGGCGGTCCCGGCAGCCATGAGCCGCACCCCCATGCCGAGGACAAGCCAGACGGCGTCCCACGGCTGCGCCCCCAGGGCGAGGCGGACGCCGATCTCGGGCGTGCGCAGCAC
This sequence comes from uncultured Opitutaceae bacterium, assembly GCA_964527955.1. Lineage (GTDB taxonomy): Bacteria > Verrucomicrobiota > Verrucomicrobiia > Opitutales > Opitutaceae > Palsa-1447. The sequence continues at coordinate 3,455 of CAZGOX010000176.1, forward strand.
GACCAGGCGGGCGATCACGCCGTACAGGCCGAGGGCGGAAAGGAAGAGCCCGAGGAGAGCGAAGGATACCAGGACCGTACTGATCATTCCCAGGCCACTGAAGGTGGAGATCAACTGCGGAACCGTGCCGAGCTGTTGCACCGGTATGTCCGGGTCGAGGCCCCCGACCGCAAGGCGCATGGAGTCCGCAAACTTCTCCGGATGCTCCGCCTTCACCACGACGGTAACATAGTTCCAGGTCTCCTGCGCAAGAGGGATGAACACCTGGAAGGGGGTAGCCGGCGCGCCCATCGCCACGGCAAACTGTTGGTCGGGGATGACGCCCACAATCTCCACCCAGCCGCGGCCGTCCACCTTCAGGCCGCTCATGCGGTGGCCGAGGGGGCTCTCGTTGGGGAACAGCGTCCTGGCCATCGACTCGTTGATGATCGCGACGGGGGTCGACGTTGGTCGGTCGGCATCGGTGAAGTTCCGGCCGGAGATGAGCCTGATGTCCAATGCATCGAGATAGGTAGGCGTGATGCCGTTCACATAGGCGGAGGGCTCGTGCCCGGCGGATTGGAGCGCCCGGCCCTCGACCGTGCAGGTGCGGCTGGTCAGGAATTGGAAGACGGGGAGGGACCAGCCGACGCCGACCTGCTCGACGCCGGGCACGACAGCGAGGCGATCCTGCAGGCGCGTGTAAAAGGAATAGGTTTGGTCGGGAGTGGAGTAGCGCGCCTGCGGCAGGTTCAACACGCACTGCAGGAGGCGACCCGGCTTCCAGCCAAGATTCCGGGCGACCGAACTGTTGATCCCCTGGATGAACGAGCCGGCGGCCGAAAGCAGCATGAGGGCGAGGGAGAACTGGCCGACAATCAGGGCATTCCTGAAAAAGTGCTGCGCGCGGTCGCCGGTGGATCCGCGGCCCCCGCTCTTGAGGGTGGTATTCACGCTGGCGCGCGACATCAGCACGGCCGGGACAATTCCAAAGACAATGCCCGTGACAAGGGAGGTTGCCAGCGCGAATCCCATGACCTGCCAGTTGAGATCCAGGTGGATGGTCAGAAACCCGTTGGCCGACATCCGCGATGACATCCAGTCATTCGACCAAATGGCCACAAGGATGCCGCAGACCCCGCCGGCCAGCGAAAGCAGCAGGCTCTCGGAGAGCAGGGGACGGAGCAGCCTGCTGCGCGTGGCGCCCAAGGCGGAGCAGATCGCGAATTCCTGCGAGCGCGCCATCGCCCGCGAGAGCTGGAGGTTCGCCAGGTTGGCGCAGACGATCAGGAGGACGGTCCCCGACAGCCCGAGCAGGAGCCAGACCATCCGGCCGCCCGACGGGTTCAGGAAATTTGCCTGAAGCTGGGCGGCCCGAAGGCTGTCCTTGCTGTTTTCCCGGGGCCTGTTCAAGGCGAGGCGCCCGGCTATTGCCGCAAGCCGGGCATTGAGCTGCCCGAGGGACACGCCGGAGCGGTACCGACCGACGATCTGGACCTGCCGGTCGGAGAGCTGAAGCTTCTCCGCGTCCGTGAAACCCAGCGGCCGGAAGGCATCGCCCGGCCCCCAGATCGTTATCGAGGAAAAGGAGGCTGGCAGGACCCCGACGACGACCGTGGGCAGGCCGTCGATGCGCACCGTCTTGCCGACGACCGCCGGGTCGCCGCCAAACTGGGCCTGCCAGGTCGCATGGCTGAGCATGATGACGGAATTGCCGGGAGCGTCCTCCTCGGCGCTGAAGGGCCGCCCCAGCTCGGGCCGCACGCCGAGGAGCGGGAAGAAATTGCCGGAGACGCGGAGCGCGGTCAGGGTCACGGCGGGATGGTCGGGCTGCTTCAGCGTGTATTGCCAGAAGCGATACCCCGCCAGGTCCATGAAGTCGCCGCATTGGCCCTTGAGGTCGAGATAGTCCCGGGCGGAATGGTCCAGCTTTTGGGATTGGGGCGTCGTCCGGTAGACGCGGACGAGGTGGTCCTTGTCCGGATAGGGAACGGGCTGGAGCAACAGGAAGCTCACGAAGCTGAACATCGAGGTGTTCAGGCCGATTCCGACCGCCAGCGTCAGGACCGAGACAAAGGTGAAGCCCGGCGACCTGCG
>CAZGOX010000177.1:0-5528 GCA_964527955.1 uncultured Opitutaceae bacterium
GCACCACGACAAAATCGGACCGGACGGCGCCTGGCGTGAGGAAGATCTTGTCGGAGGCCTCCGGAAAATGCGTGAGCAGGAGCTCCTTCGTGTAGTTGCTCAGGGTGCTCACGCGATCCGCGCGGCAGATGAGCCGGCGGACGAGCCGCCGGCGCAGGGGGCTCTGGGAAAACCTGATGATTTCCGAGCCGTGGAAGGTGAGGACCAGCCGTTTCGGGCAAAACGTCCCGAAGAACTGGAGCAGCATCATGGCCAGCATCGGGCCCGGCTCCGGCAGGTACACCGTGGCATGGCGAATCTGGCGCCGGGCCTTGATGAGCTCGCAGGCCAGCCGAAACTGGCACCAGAGGTTGTGGGTCCCCTTCAGGGGCAGCCGGCGCAGTCGGAAGGGCCAAGCCTTCTCCGGGATCGTTCTCGCGGACTGGGCCCAAACCTCGACTTCGTACCCAAGGTTTGTGCCGGCCTTGGCTATTTCCTCGGTGAACGTGGCGATCCCCCCCCGGACCGGATAGAACTCATGGGTGATGAGATAGACAAAACCGTCATTCAACGCCGTTGCAGAGGGAGTGGAGCTCATGAATTGCATACAGGCGCTATGCCTTGGAACATAAGTAGACGCAGCATTCCATGCAAGGTTCCTCGGTTGGCCATGGAATTGGTCAGGGACCCATACTAGCAAGTGGCCGAAATGGGTTTGCTTTCAATTGCACCGCCGCCTAGAACCGCAAAGAACATGCCAGAAGCCGTCAAATCGAACCCGGCCGAGAACAAGCCGGTTGTTGCTGGGCCAAAACCGTTTACGACTGAGGATGAGGCCGCGCTTCGCGAGGCGCTGAAGCGGTGCTCGGCCCCCACGTTCGAGGCCGCCGTGCAATATAGGCGGACCGGCAACCCCGAGCATGTCCCCGCGGTGGTCATCGGGGTCATAGAGCGTTTCGTGGAGCCCGACCTTCGCCACAAGCTCAAGGACCCGGACGACGACCTGCGGCTGATAGAGGATTTGGGGACGGATTCCCTCACGATGATGGAGATCGTGATCCTTGCCGAGGACGTGCTCCAGATGACCATCAACAACGATGAGCTGCGGAACCTGCGGACGGTGGGAGATGTTAAGACATTCATAGACTGCAAGATACGCGGTCTCCCTCAGCCCAAGCCGACGAAGTTCCTGCCGATTGAGCACATCGGCTCGGTGATGCCCATGCAGCCGCCGTTCCTGTTCCTGAACGAGGCCTCGGTCAGTTCCGCGGGCGCCAACGCGAAATACAAGATCACCGGGCAGGAGTTTTTCCTCCAGGGGCATTTCAAGGGAAACCCCGTGATGCCCGCCTCGATCATGCTGGAGGCCCTGGGTCAGCTCGCCGTTTTGTACCTCCTCGAGGGGGCGGTCGCCGAGCCGGGCAAGGTCATAGGGCCCGGCACCATTTACTTCACGGGATGCGAGGGGGTTCGCGCGCACAGGATTTGCAGGCCGGGCGAGCTGCTGACCCTTTCCATCAAGCCCAAGCGCATGAAGATGCCGCTGGCGACGTTTGAAGGTTCCGTTCGGGTCGGGCAGGAGAAGGCCGTGATTGTGGAGGAAGTGACGCTCACTTTCGGTTATGTGGAGGCGGCCGCAGCCCCGTCCGCGACGGATGCCTCCCCGCCACAGGCCGGCAGCGTGGTGCCCTCCGAATCCGCGCCGCTGGACCCGGCGGTCAACGCCTGACAGCCCCGCGCAAGGCGGGACAACGGGGTTTCCCCATGCCCAGAGTCTTCATCACCGGCCTGGGATTCATCACCAGCATAGGGAACGACTCAGGCGCCGTTGCGAAGAGCCTGACCGGGCTCAGGCACGGCTTTGAGGTCTTCGCCCCGTTTCAGAAGCCTGAGATCCCGTGCAAGGTGCTGGGAACGATCAAGGACTTCTTCACCGATTCGAGCGATCCCGAGGACTGGAAGTGGCCGGGAAGGTACTCCATCAAGCGGGAAACGATCCGGTCCATGGCGCCGAACGGCCTCTTTGCCCATTGCGCAATGCTGCAGGCGATCGAGGACGCAAAGCTTGGCATGGCCGAGGTCTCGGGCCCGGGGACAGGGCTGTACGCGGCTTCCGGGGGCTCGCCGATGCTGACCCACCATCACCATGAGCGCCTGGGCAAGGTCGGCGTGATGCGCTGTTCGCCGGTCGGCATCATCGCCTCGATCGTGGGCACGCTCAATTTCAACCTGGTGGCCGCATTTCGGATCCGGGGGGCCTCCTGCGGCTTCTCCTCGGCCTGCGCGTCCTCGGCGCACGCGATCGGCTTTGCCTTCGACGAGATCGCGCTCGGGCGCCAGGACCGGATGTTTGTGGTCGGGGCGGAGGACGGCAACCTGGACGCGATCCTTCCGTTTGCGGGGATGCGCACGCTCTCGCTCCAGTCCGACCCCGACATCGCTTCCCGGCCCTTTGACACCGCCCGCGACGGCTTTGTGGGCACGGGAGGCGGCGCCGTGCTGGTGCTGGAGTCCGAGCGGGAGGTCGACCGCCGCGGGGTCAGGCCCTACGCCGAGGTCCGGGGCTGGGGCCAGGCCTCGGATGGCTACAACGTGGCCATCCCCCAGCCGGAGGGATGCGGCCTCCAGCTTGCCATGGAACTTGCCCTGCGGCATGCCGGAATCCCGGCCGCCGAGGTCGACTATGTGAACGCCCATGCGACCTCGACCCTGATAGGCGACATCGCCGAGGCCCGGGCGCTCCGGGCCGTCTTCGCGGCCTCAGGGGCGATGCCCGCCATCAGCAGCACGAAGGCACTCACCGGACATGGCCTTTCCCTCGCCGGCGCGATGGAGACCGGCTTCTGCGCCCTGGGGATGGCGCAGGGGTTCACTCCCGGCTCCGCGCATCTGAAGACGATCGATCCCGAATGCACGGGCCTCAACGTGATCCGCGAGACACTGCCGAAGGCCCCGGCGGTGACCCTGAAGAACAGCAGCGGCTTCGGCGGGGCCAACGTTTCCGTGGTCCTCAAGAAGGCCTGAGGGGCAGGGGACCGGCGATCCATGGCCCGACGATTTTCCGAGGACTATCGAACCGCGTTTCTGACCGGAGCGGGATCCGGACTGGGGCGGGCCTTCGCGGAAATGCTTCTCGCCGAGGGCCTCGAGGTGTGGGGAACCTCGCGCGATCCCTCCCGCCTTCCTTCCTTCTCGCCGCGGTTCCACCCGGTCGCGCTCGACCTGGCCGATGCCGCCGCCGCCCTGGATGCGTTCCGGACCGCCGAGACAGGGGCAGGCGGAGGATTTGACCTGGTGATCAACAATGCGGGCTATGGCGTCTTTGGCGAATTCGCATCCCTCCCGAGCGCTGTCTGGGAGGCCCAGGTCGGGGCCATGCTGGTTGCAAACCTCCGCCTGACCCACGCTGCGTACTCGGCAATGCGGGCGCGGGGCCGGGGGTGCCTGGTCAATGTCTCCTCGATGGCCGCGGAATTCGCGCTGCCGTTCATGAGCGGGTACAACGTGGCCAAGGCCGGGCTGTCGGCGTTGAGCGAAAGTTTGCTCTTTGAATCCATGGGGACGGACGTCAGGGTCATTGACTTCCGGCCGGGCGACTATCGCACGGCCTTCAACCAATCCATGCGGCGCCCACCAGCAAGCTTCGAAGCCTCCCACCGGACGCAGTCCGTGTGGAACGTGCTGGAGGCGAACCTCGCGGCCTCCCCGGTTCCGGCCCGAGCCGCCGCCGACCTTCGCCGGGCGCTGCGCGGACGGCGCCGCGGCATCGTGCGCTCGGGGTCCGTATTCCAGGTCCGGATTGCGCCCCTGTTTGCGCGGCTGGCGCCTTCACGCGTGGTGCGGGCCTGCGCCGCCCGCTTCTTCGGACTGACCAAGGGAGACTGATTCTTGTCCAAGGTCCGCATCCTCGTACTCACATCCAGCACCGGCGGCGGGCACGATGCCCGGGCGCAGGCGTTTGCCGAATGGTGCTTTGAGCTCTACCGCCACGACGTCGACGTGCGCATCGAGCAGATGCTCGAGAAATCCTCGGTGGTGAACCGGGCCGGCGTGAACCTGTACAACCGCATCCAGACCTTCGCACCCTGGACGCACCGGCTCTACTACACCGTCATCGAGGGCCTGAGCCTGATCAACGGCAGGACCGTTTCCCTGGGGAGGGCCTACTACCTCAAGGTCCTGAGGGAGTATCGGCCGCACCTCATCTTCAGCGTCCACGACTGCCTCAACCGGGGCTACTTCCAGCTGGCCCGGAGGGAGCTGGGAGCGGACAAAGTCCGGTGCGCCACCTACTGCGGGGAGTTTTCTGGGGGGTGGGGGTACTCCCGCAACTGGATCGAGTCCTCCGTGGACCTTTACTTCTCGCGGACCCCGACGGCGCGGGATTTCGCGGTCAAGCGGGGGATGCCCAAGGAGAAGACCATCGTCCGCGGAACCCTGATGCAGCCCGAGGCCAATCTCGAGGTGATCGCCCCCGGCGACCGCTCCAAGTTCCGCGTGGAGCGCCTGGGGCTTCGCCCGGACCTGTTCACGGTATTCCTGGCCACCGGGGGAAACGGGGCCAACCACCATTTCGAGCTTCTTCCGGAATTGCTGCCCTATGCGGATCGGTGCCAGGCAATCGTGATCTGCGGCCGCAACAAGGACACATACAACCAGTTGGTGCATTGGCGCGTCCTGCACCCCGAACTTCACTGCCACCTCGAGGGCTACTCCACGATCGTGCACCTGCTCATGCAGGTGAGCGATGCGATCGTGACCCTCGGGGGCACGACCACCTGTGCCGATGCGCTCCACTTTCGGTGCCCTATCATATTCAATGCGTTCGGCGGAATCATGCCCCAGGAGGAGTTGACCTGGAAATTCTTCCGCAACGGCGCGGCCTGCCCCAAGGTCGGGAGCGCCTCGGAGTTCGCGGCGATCATGAAGTCCTGGCTGGACCACCCGGATGCCTACGCCCGGGCCCACGAACGTTTCCTACAGCTTCGCTATGAGGAAGATCCGACGATCCTGATCGACGAGCTCATCAACCTCGCAAACAGCGTGGCCCGGGCGCCGCTGACGCGCCGGCCCTTTCCGCCGCCTACATCCGCGAGCGGAGTTGGCGGGGAGTGAAACTTTTGCCGGGTCCCGGCGTCACAACCTGGGATCGGTGAGAGTGTTCGCATGGAATACCCCTTGAAGTCCAAGCTGTGCAGTCAACCCCTCGCGCTGGCCGCGTTCCTGGGTTCCTGCCTTTGGTTTGTGGGGACCGCCATGGCGGACACGGGCCCAACCCCGCAGCCCGTGCCATTTGCCGGCAGCGTCGTCGAGGTCCCGGAGGCGTCGCCCTCGGTCCAGGCTCCCCGCCGTCATGCCGTGATCGCCCGACACAGCCTGAGGCCCGAGGAAACGGCCGCCCCGATGGAATTCGAGATCGCGCTTCGGATGAGGAGCTTCCCGGAATTCCAGTCCCGCGCGGCTGCGGGTGAACTGATCCCGGGCGATGAGCTTGCGGCCAAGTACCTGCCTGCAGCCGCTGACTACCAGAGGGTCGTGGACTGGCTCAG
>CAZGOX010000178.1:0-3479 GCA_964527955.1 uncultured Opitutaceae bacterium
GCATAGCCCAGGTCGTCCTTTGCCGGAGCGAGCAGCCCCGCGGTGCGCAGAAGGTCGGCGGTATGGCCCCTGGCCGCCAGCCTCAAGTCAAGGGCCAGGGGTTCGGCCAGCAGCGACGAGTCGGGTTCCGAAAGAACGGCCCCAGTCCCATCCAGGCGGATTTCCGGGGAGATCAGGGAAAAGCCCCCGATTGCAAAGTTAAGCGAATCGTCCCTCGTGAGAAGGAGGTCGATTCTGTCGTACCGGATGCCTGTCAAGGCCTTTGAGAAGTCCACTACCGCTCGCGACACCTTCCCAGCGCTCTTGGCATCCTTGCGAAACGTCACGGTATTCGCGACGTTTCCGATGAATTGTCCGATGGCGGCCATCTTGTCCGGCGCGGCCTCCTTCGCCTCGATCGGCTCTGCGAGCGGCCTGAAGACTCCCCCCTTGCTGGTGAGATGCCACTCGCCCCGAAACCGCCCGGGAAGGTGCATCAGGTCCCAGCCGGTCCCCGTAATCCGGCCCGCGACGTCGAACCTGCCCTCAAGGGTCGGGGGCAGGCCTGGTTCGAGGGCGGTGAAAAACGGTGTGAAGTCGAAGCCCTCCAGCTTTACATCCGCCGCCACCCCCATGCGGCCCGTGGACGCCGATCCCGGCGTGAGCACCCCATCGAGCCCGACGCTTCCGCCGTCGAGCCTGGCGTGGACGGCCTGCAGCTTGATGGATCCGGGTCCAAACAGGAGGCTGCCCTCAAGGTCGCCGACCTCAAGGTTGCCGGGCCAGGTGGCCCGCTTCACCGCGAAGGCGAGGCGGCCGGAGATTCCGTTCCAAAATGGTCGCAGGCGGCCGACCCCGCCCAGGGCGAACGGAGCCGCCAACACCTTCATGTCGCCGACAAAGACCCGTGCGCCCGCCGCCTGCAGGTCCACCGCGAACCCGCCCCGAAACCGGCCAAGGTCTCCCGACAGCGTGAGATCCGAGTTCTGTCCTTCCGAATCGATGCGGATGGGCGCATTGAAGACCACACGTCCCTCAGGATCGAAGTCGGCCCTGATTTCGGCTCCCACCGCAGGCAGCTTTGCCGAACCCGCTTGCAGCCCGGCGAGAGAAACCCGCGCTTCAACCTGGGCTGAAACCGGGCCGCCGTCCCCAAGGGTTCCAGTGAAACCGCAATCGAGCGTTCCGGCGCTGAGGGGGAGGGCCCGAACCGGCGAAGATTGGGCCAGCAGCGCAGGCAGGTCCGCCGTCAGGTGCCCGGATACCTTGAGGGGTTGCCGTACCCCCGACAGGCGGCCAAGCTTTGCCTCAAGCGTCACCAGGCGGGCCGGCCCGGCGTTTGCGCTCAAGGGAGCGAGCTCGACCTCCCACCCTCCGGCCCGGATCTGGGCCGAAAGAACGGCCGAAACATCGAGTCCGTGCGCAAGCAACTGCCCATACCCCGTCGCCGACAAGCCGGCAATCGACAGGGGCGACTGCGAGCGGAGTTCCAGGCCCCCGGCCCGGGACTGCGCGACCAAGTCTCCGCTGAGGCCGCCCCCGGACAGGCCGATGGGATGGAGCCAGGGTTCGATCCACGCGAGGGGCAAGTCCCTGATCGAGATCCTTGCGAGGTCCTTGGAAGGGTCGGCCAGCCTCGCCTCCCGGGTGGCGGGATTGAATCCGAAGGGCTGCAAGGCTGTCACCTTGAGGACCGGGTCTCCCTGGTCCAACTCCGCCTCCAGCCGGTCCACCCTCCACTCCATTCCCCGGCCGACCATGTCGAACTCAGCGAAAAGGCCCATCGAGGCGGGTGGTTCCCTCCTCAGGATAGCCCTCGCAAGTCCCGTGGCCCCGGCCTTGAGCCTCCCCTCGACGCGAAGCCCTTCCGGTGTTTTCTCAAAACTTCCCTCGCCCGCAGTGGCAAGCGACCTCCTTCCCGCGACGTCGAGATCGAGTTTCCACCTCCCTGAGAGCCTGCGCGTCGCAACGGTCCAATGCCCGCGGATCATGGCAAAGCGCCGGCCCCCGCCGTCCAAGTCCAATGAGTAGGCCGCACCCGTGGTCGTCGGGCTGCCCCTAAACCCGACCGCCACCGGTCCTCCCGCGGGGAGATTCCCCGGGACCGACGGGAAAAGCACGCTTCCCTGCAGCTCTATCGGACCCCACGCGGAGAAGCCCGACAGGTCAAAGCCCCGGACCGTTCCCGGGGCCTCTCCTTGGAAGGCCAGGATGGATCCCAGCATCTCGACCTCGGGGCTCGTCAACGGCTCGCGAAGAAGCCTCCGCTCGGCCGGGCTCAGCGGGGCGCCCGTGGCATCGAGGGTCCACCCCTTCGCCGTCACGCCACCGATCCGAAGGGTGTGGTTCCAGATCGCCGTGATGACGCGAATGTCGACGTCCGCCGAGGGGACCGTCAGCAGCGTGCCCCGCCGCCCGACGCGAAGATCCTCGACCCTCACATGCCCAAACCCGATGTCTATCCTGCCGATGGAAACGCCCAGCGACTGCCGTCCGGCCAGGAACCTCTGCACGGCACGGGTCTGCACTCCCGGACTCATGGCGATCGCCGCCAAGGCCAGCAGCAACGCAGCCAGCACCCCACCTGCGATCAAGGCAAGGCGGAGGATTTTCATCGCGGCCGGACGTGCTAGCCTCCCGCCAGGGCGTCACCGAAGCCCATGGCATCGCGCAGGGCCGCGACCGCGACAAGGTAGGTGTAGTTGGCCTGAAGCTCGTTTGTTCGGGCCTGGGTCAGCGATACCTGGCTGTTGAGGACGTCGAGCTGAGTCGCGGTTCCAGCCGCAAACCTCGTGTTGGCCAGTCGAAGCGCCTCCTCGGCCTGTTCCACGGTCTGCCGCGAAGCGGCCACGAGCTCGGCTGCCTCCTGCCACGAGGAGAATGCCTGCCTGACCTCGACGTCGATGGCGAGCTCCTCCTGGGACCGCTGGAGACGGGCCTGCTCAAGCAGCGAGCGCGCCTGCCGGACCTTCCCTCCTGTCGCACGTCCATCGAATATGGCCCAGGAGGACTGGACGCCAAAAAGCCACCCGTTTGAACTGAAACTGGCCCCCCCGGGAAGCCCGACTCCCCCGTATTCATAGCCGCCGAAGGCCGACAAATTCGGGTAGTAGGTCGATTGCGCGACCCGCACGGCCTTCCCGGCGGCCTCCTCCTGCTTGGCCAGCGTCAACAGCTCGGGCCTGTGCTCGTGCGCCGCCGTCAGGGAGGCATCAAGCCCGAAGTCCTCGCGCTCCAGGTCCAGGGTGCCCTCGGCCTCAAGCGAGGACCCCTCGGCTTGCGGGCCCGACGGGGCGCCCAGGGACTGCCGCAGCTGCTCGACGGCAATCCGGTAGTCATTGCGCGCCGTGATCAGGTCGGGCTGGGCGTTGGCCAGCGCGACCCGCGCCCTCAGGACCTCAAAATTGGAGACGGTCCCCGCCTGGAACTGGTTGCCTGTGTCCTGGAGCTGCCGCTTGGACAATTCCACGTTCTGTTCCTGCACCTTGACCTTGTCGCGG
>CAZGOX010000178.1:3579-5510 GCA_964527955.1 uncultured Opitutaceae bacterium
CAACATTCGGGATCGTCGCAGACTTCACCTGGATGACGACCCCCTCCTGCTGACGAATTTGCTCGCGCGCCTGCAGGATGGCATAGTTGTGCGCCAGCGCGTAGGTGAGGGCGCCTTTCAGGTCCAGTCTGGCGGGAAGCCCCGGCGGCGCCTCGGCGTGGGCAGCCGCGGCAAGCGCGAGGGAGGTGAGCAGGATGCGGGCAGTCGGGAGTTTCATGCGGAAATGGGCTTAAGGCCGGCAATGGCCTGTTCTGTTGCAACGTCCCTGGCGTGATCCTTGGCGATCAGCATGTACAGCGACGGGAGAACAAACAGCGTGAAGACGGTGCCGATGCTCAGGCCGCCGACCAGGACAAGGCCGATGGAGTTCCTTGCGGCGGCCCCGGCGCCGGTGACCAGGGTGAGCGGGAAGTGTCCCGCAACCGTGGCCACGGTGGTCATCAGGACCGGGCGCAGACGCGTGAAGGCGGCGCCGCGCACCGCATCTAGCTTGGACTTGCCCTCCAGCTGGAGCTTGTTCGCAAACTCCACGATCAGGATGCCATTCTTGGCGATCAGGCCGACGAGGGTGACCAGGCCAACCTTGGCGTAGATATTGAAGGTGGTGGTCCATCCGTCGGTCCAGAAGTGAATGTTGGGATTCGGCATCTTCAGGAAGATGAAGAGGGCCGCTCCGAAGATCGCCAGCGGCACCGAGCCTCCAAGGATCACCAAGGGGTCGCGGAAACTGTTGAACTGGGCGGCCAGCACAAGGAACACGAGCGTGATCGAGAGGGCCATCATGGTCCAGAACTGGCCATTGCCCCCCTCCCTGCGCAGCTGCCGGGACTCCCCCATGTAGTCGATCCCATAGCCCTTGGGCAGGATCGTGGCGCCCTCACTCTCAAAGAACCTGAGGGCGTCGTCGAGCGGCCGGAAGGCGACTCCGCTGATGACGACCGCGTTCAGCTGCTGGAACCGGTTCAGGGATCGCGGGACCGTGGAGCTTCGGATCGTCGCCACCGTGCTGAGCGGCACGAACTTCCCGTTGGGCCCGGTGACATAGATCTTTTCGAGCTGCGAGGGGGTCAGGCGGTCGACGCGCTTGACCTGGGGGATGACCTTGTAGCTGCGTCCCGAAATGTTGAACCAGTTGACGTAATTCCCGCTCATGGCGGCCGAGAGGTCGTCCCCGACCTGCTGGAGGTTGAGGCCAAGCGCGGCGACCTTGTCGCGGTCGATCACGACCTCCGACTGCGGCTGGTCGAAGCGCACGTCCAGCTGCGGGGGAAACGCGAACATGCCGCTCTTGGCGGCGTCATCGGCGATCTGCTGCGCGAAAGGCAGCATCTGGTTGACGTCGGACGTCGACGTGATCACGACCTCGACCGGGAAATTGTCGCCGCCAGGGATCGGCGGCGGCTGGGCCAGGAAAAACTGCAGCCCGGGAATCGAGGAAACCTTGCCCTGCACGAGCGGGACAAGCCTTCCGATGGGCTCCTTGCGCACACCCCAGGGCTTGGCGACCAGGCCCGCAATGGCCATGTTCGGCCCGGTGACCTGAAACACGAAGTCGGTCTGCGGAAAACTGAAAAAGGCCTTGTTGACCGCCGCGGCGTACGGCCGGTTCTGGTCGAGGGTCGAATCAGCCGCCGTTGTGCCGAATCCGAATATGACCCCCTGGTCCTCCGCGGGCGCCAGCTCCGCCGGGGCCTGCGTGATCATGAGCGTCCCGAAGACACCGACCGCGATCCACAAGGCATAGACGTACCCCCGGTTCGCCAAGGTCACGTCGAGCAGCCTGACGTAGCCGTTGCGCAACTTTGAGAACAGGTGGTTCACGGTGCGCGCAAATCCCCTTTCATCCTCGCCCGGCCTCAGCAGGTGCGCCGACATCATCGGCGACAGTGTCAGCGCCACGATCCCGGAGATCACGACCGCGCCGGCCAGCG
>CAZGOX010000179.1:0-5502 GCA_964527955.1 uncultured Opitutaceae bacterium
GCCCCGCTTCGGGTGAGCTATCTTCCGGGTGCCGACCGTGCATTCTTCCGCGCCCTTTCCGCTGACGCCCGGGCGGGCGACACGGTCGCCTTCGTCGGGGCCGGCGACATCGACCGAAAGGCCAGGGCCTGGTTGGACGAGCGGCGGGCGGCGGAGGAGAGGTCGGCCCAATGGGACGACTTTGCCGCGGCCGCCCGGGAGGCCCTAGATTCGCGCTCGGTGCTGCGGCGCGAGGAGCCCATGGGGCCGAAGACGACGTTGAGGGTGGGGGGGGCGGCCCGCGTGTACGCCGAGCCGGCAAGCCTGGAGGACCTTCGCTCCTTGCTCCGGCTCGCGGCGGAAAGGCGGGTCCCCGTCCTCATGCTAGGGAGGGGCTCCAACCTGATCGTGCCCGACGACGGGGTCGACGGCCTGGTCCTGTCGCTCTCCGGGGAGGCATGGTCGGCCTTTGAGGTGAGGCCCGACGGCCGCGTCTGGGTGGGCGCCGGCCTCCGCCTGAAGAATCTGTGCGGCCTGGCCGCCCGCGGGGGATTGGCCGGGTTTGAGTTCCTGGAGGGGATTCCCGGAAGCGTCGGCGGCGCCCTGCGCATGAACGCCGGCGCCATGGGGGGATGGATGCTCGACATCGTGGAGGAGCTGCAGCTCGCGACCTACGCGGGCGAGGTCCGGACGCTCCAAAGGAGCGAATTGCACGTGGACTACCGCCGCTGCGCGGAGGTCGAGGCCGGCATCGCGCTCGGGGCCCTGCTGCGCCCGGCGGCGGCGGGCGAGGCCGAGGCCATCAACCGGCAGGTCGACGTGTACCGGCGCAAGCGCCACGAGACCCAGCCGAGGGAGCCGAGCGCGGGATGCGTCTTCAAGAACCCCCCGGGGGAGTCCGCCGGCAGGCTGATCGACGAATGCGGGCTCAAGGGGGAGCGGGTCGGCGACGCGGAGGTCTCCGCGGTGCACGCCAACTTCATCATCAACCGGGGCTCGGCCACGAGCGCCGACGTGCTCGAGCTCGTGCGGCGCGTGCGCGCGCGGGTCCGCCAGGCCAGGGGCGTGGACCTTGAGCCCGAGGTGCTTCTCTACGGCCGGGAATGGAGGGATGTCCTATGAATGAACCCACGGTGGCGGTGTTTTGCGGCGGGACCTCGTCGGAGCGCGAGGTCTCCCTGGGCTCGGGAAAGGCGTGCGCCCTCGCGCTCGCGCGTTCGTTCCCGACGAGGATGTTCCGAATCGACCGCGAGGAGCTTCCTCCCGGGCTCGAAGCCGGTCGGCACGTGGTGTTCTCAACGCTGCACGGGACCTTTGGAGAGGACGGCGGGATGCAGGAGCTCCTCGACGCGGCAGGCGTCGCGTACGCGGGCTGCGACGCCGCGGGAAGCGCCCTGACCATGGACAAGACCCGCACCAAGCAGGCGGTCGCGGCGCGCGGAGTGAGAGTGGCGGAGTCGGTCGTCTTTGACGCCGGCATGCGTCCGGCGGCGGCCGAGCTCCTTGCCCGCCTGGGGGAGGAGATCGTGCTCAAGCCCAACGGCGAGGGCAGCAGCGTCGGGCTCGCCATCGTGAGCGGAAAGGCGGAACTGGAGCCGGCGCTGGGCGCACTCGGCCCGGGGTTCTGGATGGCGGAGCGGCGGGTGCGCGGGCGCGAGCTGACCGTCGGCGTGCTCGGCGGCCGGGCCATGGGCGTCGTCGAAATTCGACCGCGGTCCGGCGTCTTCGATTACACCAGCAAGTACACCAAGGGGCTTACGGAGTACCTGGCGCCGGCCCCCCTTCCGCCGGCGACGGCGGCTCGGATCCAGGCGGCGGCGGAGGCCTCGTTCGCAGCCTGCGGGTGCCGCGACTACGCCCGCGTGGATTTCATTCTTTCGTCCGCGGACGAACCGTTTTTGCTGGAAATCAACACGCTTCCCGGTATGAAGGAGACCAGCCTGCTGCCGATGAGCGCACGCTGCGCGGGATTGGATTTTGCGGCCTTGGTGAGGGAGATGGTGAGGCCCGCGTTGGGGCGTTTTCATGCGGCGGCGGGCGTTTTGCAATCGTGAGCAAGGCTTCCGCCATTCCGGGCACCGCGCGCAGCTGGAGGAACATCCCCCAGCAGGTGAAGCCCCGCGCCATGTCGCGGGAGGGGCACCGCAGGCTGGTCGTCCACGCGCTGAAGGTCGCCGGGGCCGCGGCCTTTGTCGCGGCCGTCTGCTGGGGGGCTTGGCAGACGGCGGCCGCCCTCCAGGAAGGACCGAGGGCCATCCCAGGGGTCGCCGCGGCGGCGCCCGTGCAGAACCTCGTGCTCGTCACCGACGGCGTCCTCGACCGGGCCTGGCTCGCCCACACGCTGGCGCTCCCCCGGAAGGCGACCCTCATGGACCTCGACCTGGAGCAGCTCAAGGCGCGGCTCCTCGCGAGCAGGCAGGTGGCGTCCGCCTCGGTCGTCCGGAATTTCCCGGCCACCCTGCAGGTCCGGATCTCGGAGCGGGCCCCGGTGGCGCGCGTGCTCGTGCAGCAGGGCGGGGCGGAGCCCAGGTCGTTCCTCGTGGCCCGCGACGGCGTCGTGTACGAGGGGGCCGGATACGACCTGCCGATGCTGGACACGCTGCCGTGGCTCGACGGGGTGAGGCTGGTGCGCAGGGACGGCAGGTACGAGCCGATCGCCGGGATGGACTCCGTGGCCGAGCTTCTGGCCAGGGCCAAGATGGAGGCCGATTCGCTGTACCGGACCTGGCATGTCGTCTCGCTCTCCCGGCTGGCCAGCGACGGTGAGATCGGGGTCAGGACCCGGGACGGATTGACGGTGACGTTCGGCGCCCAGGAGGACTTTTTCAGGCAGATCGCGCGCCTGGACCTGATCCTGGACGCGGCCCGGGCCCGCGGAGGCGAGCCCGTCCGGGCGGTCAACCTTTCCCTCGATGACCAGCAGGTCCCCGTCACGCTCGGAGCCGGCGGCCAGGCCCAGGCCGCGGGGACCGGATCCGGCAAGTTTGAAATTCCCAACCAACGTGAGCTCTAAGCACGCATTCATAGGCGCCGTCGAAATCGGCACTTCCAAGGTGACGGCCCTCGTGGGCGAGTGGACCGGCCGCGAACTGGCCATCATAGGCTTCGGCGAATGCCCCTCCCGCGGCGTCATCAAGGGGGCCGTGGTCGACTACAAGGCGGCCAGCGGCTGCACCCACAGCGCGCTCGAGCAGGCCGAGCGCAACGCGGGCGAGCGGATCCAGGGCGTGTTCCTGGCCCAGACGGGCGGGCATCTGGAGGGCTTCTACAACGACGCCTCGGTCAACGTGAAGGCGGCCGACAACATGATCGACCGCAACGACATCAACACGGTCTGCAAGCTTGCGATGGACAAGGAGCTCCCCGAGGGGCGCATGGTGGTCGACCAGATGCGGCGCCCGTTCCGGGTCGACGGCCGCGTCGTGCCGACCATGCCGGAGAACCTCGTGGGGCAGAGGCTGGAGGTCGGCTACTGGACGGTGCACGGACAGGAGCAGAGGCTGGCCGACAACATCCACGTGATCCGCGGCTTCAACCTGGAGGTCCGCGAGCTTGTCCTCTCCTCGCTGGCCGCGGGGCACATGGTCACCAAGCCCGAGGAGCGGCAGAACGGGGTGCTCGCGGTCGATATCGGCGCCGGGACGACGGACTACGTACTGTACCGCGACGGGGTTCCCTTTGTGACCGGGGTCGTCGCGGTGGCCGGCAGCCACCTGACCAACGACCTCAGCATCGGTCTTCGCCTGACCGAGGGGCAGGCGGAGAAGATAAAGCTGCGCTTCGGCAGGGCCCTCGTCGGGGCGCGGGACAAGGGAGACAAGGTCTGGATGGACGGAAACTTTGGCATCGGCGACAGGCAGTTCCCGCGCCATGCGATCGAGCAGATCACCGCCGCGAGGACCTGGGAGTTGTTCGAGGTGCTTCGGAAGAAGCTCGGCAACTCCTTCTCCCCCGAGACATGCCCCGCGGGAATCGTCCTGACCGGCGGCACCGCCAAGCTGCCGGGCATTGCGGAGTGCGCGGCCAAGGTGATGGGGGTCACCGCCCACCTCGGGGAGGCCCCGTCGTGGGTCGCCGAGAATCTTCGGGATCCGGGTTACCACGCCGCAGTCGGCCTGTTGTACTACGGCGTCGTGGCCCGGGCCGAGCGGACGCCCCAGGCCCGTCGCCGCGGCGGCTTCCTGGACTCGGTCACCCGCCTGTTCTCCCACGCCTGACCATGGACCTGAACGAACTTCCGCTCGAGGGCTCGCTGCTCACCGACCGCAACGTCGCGATCAAGCTTGTCGGCGTGGGGGGCGCGGGCTCGAACGCCGTGGACCGCCTCAAGATGGAGAATCTCGAGAGGCTCCAGCTGGCCGTCATCAACACGGACCACCAGGCGCTCTCCAGTTCTCCGGTCCAGGACAAGATCCTGATCGGGATGGGCGTGACGCGGGGGCTGGGAGCCGGCGGGGATCCCGAGCTGGGGCGCGATGCGGCCGAGGCCGACCGCGAGAAGATCGCGGCCGTGGTCAAGGACTGCGACCTCGTGTTCCTGCTCGCCGGGATGGGGGGAGGGACGGGCAGCGGCGCTTCGCCGGCCGTGGCCGAGATCGCCTCCGACGCCGGGGCCCTCGTGATCGCCTTTGTGACTCTTCCCTTCAGCTTCGAGGGAGGGCGGCGCCTCAAGCAGGCCGAGGACGGGCTGCGCGCGCTGAGGCAGGTGTGCGACGCCGTGATCGCGCTGCCCAACGACATGCTCCTGCAGGAGTCGGTCGAGAACGAGAGCGTGCTGGACTCCTTTGCGAGGGCCGATGAGTGGGTGGGCCGCGGCGTGAAGTCGATCTGGGCGATGCTCTTCAAGACCGGGCTGATCAACCTGGATTTTTCGACGCTCCGCCAGGCGTTCCAGCAGCGCGGCGCGAAGACCCTCTTTGGCCTGGGCGAGGGATCCGGGGAGAACGCCGTGGCCGACGCGATCGCCAGCCTCAAGCTCTGCCCCCTGCTTCACACTCCGGAGTTCTCAAGGAAGGCGGACCGGCTGCTCGTGAACATCATCGGCGGGACGGACCTGACGCTTCCTAAGGTCAACGAGCTGATGGGGGCCATCACGGAGCAGTTCGGCCGCGAGTCGCACATCATCATGGGGGCGGTGATCGACGAGGCGATGCAGGGCAGGGTGGAGGTCTGCGTGCTCGGCACCTGCGACTCCGGGGGGCGCTCGGTGGCGGCCCGCCGCCCGCCTGCGCGGGCGCGGCCTGCCCAGCAATCCGCCAGGCCCCCGGAAGCGGGATCACCTGCGCCGGCGGGGCCGGAGATCGGGGCGGCCCCCCGTATGGACCAGGGTGAGCCCCTCGAGGCGGCCCCCGCGGGGTCCAGGGAGCCCGCCAAGGCGGCCGCCGGGAACCTGCACCTGCCCAAGGCATCGCAGGACGAGTTTGGCTTCGGTGAGCTCGAGTCCCGCGGCCACTTCGAGAGGACGGACAGGAACCTTTTTGACGGCCAGGACATGGACGTCCCGACCTACCTCCGCAAGGGCAT
>CAZGOX010000180.1:0-5493 GCA_964527955.1 uncultured Opitutaceae bacterium
AAGGGCGGCGGTCGTCTCAAAGGTATTGAACCAGCCTCCTTCCAAGCCGCTTTCGACGATGTCCCCGGCCGAGCTCGAGGACTTCATCGTCAAGGCCGAGACGGACTTTGTGCCGACGGCGCAGTGACACCTGGTCAGCGGCGCCGTGCCTGGTCCTCGAGGCAGCGCACGGCCAGCGCGGTCCACCCCGTTTGGTGGCTTGCGCCGACGCCGCGGCCGTTGTCCCCGTGGAAGTACTCGTAGAAAAGGACGAGCGGGCGGAAGTCGGGGTCGGTTGCGTACCGCGCATCCTCCCCGTGGACGGGGCGCCGGCCATGTTCGTCGGCAAGGAAAATTGCCCCCAGCCGCCTGGAAATCTCCTGGGCAGCCTCGCCGAGGTTGATCTTCCGGCCGGAGCCCGCGGGCCACTCGACCAACAACGAGTCGCCGTAAAACTCTTGATACCGCTCCAGGGCCTCCACCAGGAGGTAGTTCACGGGGAACCAGACCGGGCCGCGCCAGTTTGAATTCCCTCCGAAGAGGTAGCTGTTGCCCTCGGCCGGGGTGTACTCGAGGCGAAGGTTGGCGCCGTTGCCGTCGAAGACGTAGGGATGGGCCTCGTGGTGCTTGGAGACGCCGCGCAACCCGTGCGGGGACAGGAACTCTGCGCCGTCCAGCATAGGCTGGACGACGCGGACCAGCCGCTCGCGGGGAGGGACCGCGAGGAGGATCCTGCCGGGCCGAAGCTCCGGATCCTGGGAGCTGCTCGAGATATGGCGCGAGAGATCAGGGCGGTTCCGGCAAAACCAGTCGAAGCGCTGCTTGAAGCCGGGCAGCCGGTCCAGGGTCTTGCAGTCGATGATCGAAACAGCAATCAACGGCAGAAGGCCGACGAGCGAGCGGATCCTCAGCGGGATCGCGTGCGTGCCGAAGTCGATCTGGTCGTAGTAGAACCCGTCCTGTTCGTCCCAAAGCCCTGAGCCCCCGGCGGAGTTCATGGCCTCGACGATCTGGACGAAGTGCTCGAAGAACTTCGAGGCCATGTCCTCGTACGCCTTGTGCAGGTGGTCGTCGTGCCAGGCGAGCTCCAGGGCGATGGAGAGCATCGTGCTGGCATAAAAGGCCATCCACGCCGTGCCGTCCGCCTGGCGCAACTGGCCGCCGCCGGGGATCGCCTGCCCGCGGTCGAAGACGCCGATGTTGTCCAGGCCGAGGAACCCGCCCGAAAACAGGTTCCTCCCCTCCGCGTCCTTGCGGTTCACCCACCAAGTGAAGTTGAGGAGCAGCTTCTGGAAGACCCCCTCCAGGAAGTGGCGGTCGCGATGGCCCCGGGCGTCCGCGATTTTGTACACGCGCCACGCCGCCCAGGCATGGACGGGCGGGTTGACGTCTCCGAAGGCGAACTCGTAGGCGGGGATCTGCCCGTTCGGGTGCATGTACCACTCGCGCAGGAGCAGGGTCAGCTGCTGCTTCGCGAAGTCGGGATCGACCTGCGCCATGGGGATCATGTGGAACGCGAGGTCCCAGGCGGCGAACCACGGGTATTCCCACTTGTCGGGCATCGAGATCACATCGCGGCTGTGCAAGTGGCGCCAATCGCGGTTGCGTCCCTGCTCGCGCCCGGGCGGCGGTGGCAGGGTGTTCGGGTCGCCACAGAGCCAGTGGTCCACGACGTAGTAATAGAACTGCTTCGACCAGAGGAGACCGGCGTAGCCCTGACGGATCACGCTGCGCTCGTCGTCGGTGGCCGCGGCCGGAACGATGCCGCTGTAGAACTGGTCCGCCTCCTCCCGGGCCCTGCGGAACTCCTTCTCGAAACCCGCCCCCCAGGCGACGGCCCGTCCGTTGGCACGGGAAAACAGCTGAAGGTCGACCGTCTGGGCGCCTCCGGCCGGGATTTCCAGAATGTAGTGAAGCGCGGCCTTGGTTCCGGTCTTCGCGGGATTGACGGCCCCATCCTCGCCGTCGACGACATGCCGGTGAAATGCGTCCTTCACAAAGGGGGTGGCGTTTTCGGAACCCCAGAGGCGCCCTGCGTTCGTCTCGTTCTCGGTGAAAAGGGCCTCCGGGGTTGTGCCGCCCGACGACGGGCCGAACCTGAACTCAAAGTCGCCAAGGGTCTCGTGATCGGCGGCTATGGCTCCCGGCCGAGCGATCCTGAGCTCCGGCTTCCTGGACACGTGCTCGCGGGTGCAGCCCCAGGTCCACAGGTTGCGGAACCAGAGCGTGGGGAGGAGATGCAGCGTCGCGGCCTCGGGCCCGCGGTTGGAAACCGTCAGGCGGATCAGGATGTGATCCGGACCGGACTTGGCGTACTCGGCCTGGACGTCGAAGTAGCGCCCGCCGTCGAAGACGCCTGTGTCGGCGAGCTCGAACTCGGGTCCGGCGAGGCCCCGCCTTCGGCTTTCCTCGACAAGCTGCGCATAGGGAAATGCGGCCTGGGGGTATTTGTACAGGGCCCGCATCCAGGAGTGGGTCGGGGTGGAGTCCAGGTAGTAGTAAAGCTCCTTCACGTCCTCGCCGTGGTTGCCCTCCGGCCCGGTCAATCCGAAGAGGCGCTCCTTCAGGATCGGGTCGCGCCCATTCCAGAGGGCGAGGGCGAAGCACAGGCGGCACTCGCGGTCGGTGATCCCCAGAAGCCCGTCCTCCCCCCACCGGTAGGCGCGGCTTCGCGCGTGGTCGTGGGGAAAATAGTTCCAGCAGGACCCGCCCTCGGAGTAGTCCTCGCGGACGGTCGCCCACTGGCGTTCCGATAGGTAGGGGCCCCAGCGCTTCCAGTTCTTCAGGCGCCTGCGGTCCTCGTCCAGGCGGCGGGCTTCGGCGGTCAGTTGAGCGGCTTCATTCATGGCGATGGCTTTGAGGCTGAATTTTCCCCGGGAGGGCACTCCTCCCTGAACGGCGTCTCGGCAATTGGGGGGATCAACTGTGCATGCCGGAACTGCCTGTGGTGGATATACTGGACGAAGTCCTTCGAGAAAAAGAGGTCCAGGGTCCATTCGAGCGCGACGCGGACCTTCTTCTCCGTGCGGGGAAGCTTGCTCAGGTAGATCGTCCGCCAAAGCCACCAGGCGATGAAGCCGGAGAAGTTCCGGTTGAGGATGCGGGCGACACCCGTGCGATGGCCAATGGAGGCGAGAAGCCCGAGGGTCGAGAAATCAAAGTCCCTATTCGGGCCCCCCTTCACGGCGGCGATCACGTTGTGGGCAACCACCCGCCCCTCCCGCGACGCATGCTGGGCGGTCGGGGGATGGAAGCCGCCCTTCTTGATGTCCGGTATGAGTGCGCAGTCGCCCAGCGCCCAGACGCACGGGCTTCCCTCGACCTGAAGGGTCGCCCCGACCTTGAGCCTCCCCTTCTCCTTCGGCAGGTTGATGAGGTCGAGCACGGGATTGGGCGCGTTGCCGGCGGTCCAGATCAGCGTGAAGCTCTGGATCCTCGTGCAGTCGCTCACCGAGACATCCCGGGCGGTGACCCCGGTCACCTTGCTTCCGGAGTGGATCTCGATTCCCCTCTTGCGCAACTGCCCGCTCGTGTACTTGCCGAGCTCGGGACCGAGCTCGGGCAGCACGAATTCGCCGGGATGGACGAGAACAAGCCGGATCATCAGCGGCTTCAGGTATGGGTAGAAGGGTAGGGCGTCGCGGAGGAAGTCGTTGATGCTGCCGATGGTCTCCACGCCCGCGAAGCCGCCCCCGGCCTCGATGAACGTGAGAAGGGGCTCGCGGTCGGATTTCGCGCACTCCGTATCGGCCTCCTCCAAGTGCGAGATCAGCCGGTTGCGAAGCTCCACCGCGTCGCGAAGGGTCTTCATCGTGAGCGCCCGCTCGGCGCACCCCGGGACACCGAAGAAGTTGGTCACAGACCCAAGGGCGAGGATGAGGTGGTCGTATTCGAGGGCGTGTGCGTGATGGCTGTAGCCGTGGCAAACGGTCACTTTCCGGGCGGCGAGATCGACGCTTTGGACCTCGCCCACGAACGTCCGGACGTGGCGCAGGAGCTTGCGGATGGGGTTGACGATGTTGGTAAGGTCGAGGTCGCTCGCGGCCACCTCATGCAGCATCGGCGTAAACAGGAAAAAATTCTCCTGGGTGACCAGCGTAACCTCGATACCGGGCTCGCGGCGCCTTTCAAATTCAAGGGCGGCGTAGAGGCCGCCGAAGCCGCCGCCGAGGATGAGGACGCGGGTCTTTGCAGGAATGGGTGCGGTCATGGATCAGCGGGTGAGAATCAGCGATAGCCAAAGGACCAGAAAGACGCAGGGAATCGCGACGGGTGCCGCGATGCCGAGCCGGCGGATGGCGGGGCGGCTGTGAATGGGCAGGTCGTTGGGGCCTGCTATCCTGCGGGCCAGCTCCCGCAGCTCCGCCATGGACCAGATGGCGCCGCATACGGTCAGCCCAAGGATCAGGATGCACGCGATTCCCGCAACCGGCAGCAGCCTGACGAGCATTTGGCTCGAGGCCGCGTACCCGGCCGATCTTGGGATCTGCGGCGCATTCAGCGAAATGGCAAAGGCAGTGAGCAGGAAGGCCTGGGAGGCGACAAGCCAGGAAAGGCGCTGGTTGATGAGGTCGTCCTCGTGCTCAATCTGGCGCCGCAGGGCCTCGAGCCTGTCATTCATGGTGTCGCGTCCTCACCCGCCGGTTTCGAAACCGGGGTATAGCGTCATGCCACCGTCCACGAACAGGGTCGTGCCGGTTACGTAGTCGGAGTGGTCCGAGGCGAGCCAGACGGCCGCCCGGCCGATCTCGTCGGGCTCCCCGATCCGCTTGTACGGGATCAGGTTGAGCAGGTCGTGGTAGGCCTCAGGCCGGCCCCATGCCTCCGTGTTGATCGGCGTCCGGATCGCCCCGGGGCCGATGCTGTTGACCCGGATCCGCCAGGGGGCGACTTCCTGGGCGATACTCTTCATCATGAGCATGACGCCCCCTTTGGACGCCGCATAGTTGACGTGGCCCGCCCAGGGGATCACCTCGTGCACCGAGCTGATGCAGATGATCTTGCCGGCGGCGCAGGACACTTCCTTCCGGACACCGCGGCGCTTGAACTCCCGGACCGCCTCCCGCGCCACGAGGAACTGGCCCGTGAGGTTCACGTCGATGACGCGCTGCCACTGGGCGAGCGTCATGTCGGAGAACGGGGCATCCTTCTGTATGCCGGCGTTGTTGACCACGATGTCGACCGTCCCCCATTGCGAACAGATCGCCTGGAACATCGCCTGGACCTCCTCCTCGTTGCTCACGTCGGCGCGGTGGATCATGGCCTGGGAGCCGCACCGGCGGATTTCCGAGGCGACGGCCTCGGCTTCCCCGGGTCCGCTGACGAAGTTGACGACCACGTCGGCGCCCGCATGGCCGAGAGAGATGGCCACGGCCTTTCCGATGCCGGAACTGGCGCCGGTCACGAGGGCCTTCTGCCCCTTAAGGTCCCTTACGATGGAACAGGCCGGCATGACCGGCTCTGGAAACGTGTCGTGGACAAACTTCTCGTCGATGTTTGGCGTCATGGCTTGTG
>CAZGOX010000181.1:0-5487 GCA_964527955.1 uncultured Opitutaceae bacterium
CCTGCTCTGCCTCATCGCAAACAACCTCGTGCACAATGCGATCCTCGCGACCGACCCTGGGAAGAAGGTCGCCGTCTCCCTGGTCGACACGGGCTGGGCCATCGTCCTGACCGTCCGGGACGAGGGTTCGGGCATACCCGAGTCCATGCAGAAGCACCTCTTCAAGCCGGGCCGAAGCGGGCGCCCGGGCGGCTCCGGACTGGGGCTGGCCATCAGCCAGCTCCTGGCGCGCCAGATCGGCGCGGAAATGGTCCTCCTTTCGACAGGGCCCGAAGGCACGGCCTTCAGGGTCACGCTCCCCCACAAGGACTGATCCCGCGGCAGCCGGGCGCATCCGCTCGCTCAGACAGGCCTGACCTCGATCTTCGCGGCCTCCGGAAGGCCGAGCGTGGCCTCGCCCTCCTTCAGCTCGCACCGCACGACGCCGCCCGTGTGGTCGCGCTCCCGGACGCGCACGCGCGCCCCCGGCTTAAGCCCCGTGCGCTGGATGAATTCCAGGAACGCCGGGCCCTGGTCGAGGATGCGCTCGACGCGCAGCGGCTTCTGCACCTCGCAGGTCGCCAGCGTCGCCCCCCTGCCGCGGTCCAGCACGGGCGACTTGAGGCTGGGGATCGGGTCCCCGTGCGGATCCGAGGCGGGATGGCCGAGGATCGCGTCGATGCGGAAAAGCACGCGCTCCGAGATGGCGTGCTCGAGGGCCTCCGCCTCCTCGTGCACCTCCTTCCAGTCCATCTTCAGCACCTGGACAAGGAAGGTCTCGATCAGCCGGTGCTTGCGCACGACGACGAGCGCGACGGCGCGACCCTCGGGCGTCAGGCGGACGCCCTCGCGGGGCTGGTGCTCGAGCAGCCCGCGGGAAGCCATCGACTTGACCATCGTGGTGACCGTCCCCGGTGTGACGCCGAGCGCCTCGGCGAGCGTTCCCGTCGCCACCACCGCGTCCTTGTCCGAGGAATGGACGAGGATCGCCTTGAGGTAGTTTTCGACCGTGCTCGTCGGCATGGCCTGATGGAAACCCAGCGGGATTTTGAAAACAATTATAATTTGTCTTTGACGACTCAAATAATGTATTTCTATATGTCACAACCATAAATTCTGGCGATCAATCGTTGGCGACCCGGGAGCCGCCGGCCGGCCCTCCCGCGGGTGCCGTTTCACTCGAGGGCCTTCACGGAAGCGTGGCGCTCCCCGCCCATTCGGCGCGCCCCTGGCGCCAGTACCTTGCCTTTGCCGGCCCCGCCCTCCTCGTGAGCGTCGGCTACATGGATCCCGGCAACTGGGCTACCGACCTGCAGGCGGGGGCCCAGTACAAGTACACCCTGCTCTGGGTCGTCGGGCTCTCAAGCGCGATGGCCATCTTCCTGCAGGTGATCTCCGCGCGCCTCGGCATCGCGACCGGCAAGGACCTCGCCCAGTGCTGCCGCGACTACCTGCCCGCGTGGACGAGGTGGCCCAACTATCTGAGCTGCGAGCTTGCGATCGCCGCATGCGACCTCGCCGAGGTCCTCGGAAGCGCGGTCGCCCTCCATCTTCTGTTCCCGCACCTGTCCCTCCTGCTTGCGGTGATGATCACCGCGCTCGACGTGCTGGTGCTCCTTTCGCTCCAGCGCCTTGGCATGCGCCTCATCGAGGCCGTCGTCCTGGTCCTGATCGCGACCATCGGGGTGTGCTATTTCATCGAGATCTTCGTGCTGCCGCAGACGCAGCCGAGCTTCCCCGAGATGGCGCGCTGGCTCGTGGCCCCGGACCTGCCCTCCTTCTTTCGAAGCAGGGACCTGGTCTACCTCGCCATCGGCATAATCGGGGCCACGGTGATGCCGCACAACCTCTACCTGCACTCGGCGCTCGTGCAGACCCGGAGGCTCAAGAAGGACGATGAATCCGTGCGCCGGGCGGTGCGGTACAACACGATCGACACGACGGTCGCCCTCACGATCGCGTTCTTCGTCAACGCCGCGATCCTCGTCCTCGCCGCGGTGGTCTTCTACGGGCATGACCGGGTGACGCTGCCCTCGGGCCAGGTCATACCATTCACATCCGACTCGGACTGGATCCAGGTCGCCTTTGTCACGCTGGCTCCGCTCGTCGGGAAGGTTGCCGCGAGCCTGCTCTTCGCGGTAGCGCTCCTTGCGAGCGGCCAGAGCAGCACGATCACGGGCACCCTGGCGGGGCAGGTCGTGATGGAGGGGTTCATGCACTGGCGGATCGCCCCGTGGCTGAGGCGCACGATCACCCGCCTCTGCGCCATTGTGCCGGCGGCCGTCCTTATTTCTCTTCGAGGCGACAACAGCGTCACGGACCTGCTGACGCTAAGCCAGGTGGTCCTGGCGATCCAGCTGCCTCTGGCGATGGTCCCGCTCCTTGCCTTTGCGGGTTCGAAGCGGCGGATGGGCAAAGGGCGGATCGGCGGATTTCTGCTCGCGGCGGGCTGGGCCTCGTGCCTCTTGATCACGGCCCTCGACATATACGGGCTGCCCGACGCGATGCACGACGCCGTTCGCGTCTTCACCGGACCGTAAGAAGAACCCGGCGGACATTTCGCAGGGCTCCCCGCCTCGGTCGATCTTCCTGGAAGTCGACTTCCTTTGCTGCTGGAGCGCGCCTTCCCCCCGAATCCGGTCTTCCTGCCATCCCGGCCGGACGTTTCTTGCGGCCCGGGGCGCCCTTGTCCACGTTTGGAACATGAGTCCCAATCCGCCGATGGGAAAGACCATGCGCGTGGAACCGCGCGCGCCGGCCCGCGCATTCCGGCGGGGACGGATGGCGGCGGCGCTCGCGATGCTCAGCCTGGCGGGCTGCGCCCACTACGAGGCCCGCCCCCTCTCTCCCCAGTCCGCTGCCGCCGACGTCGAGGGGAGATCGCTGGAGAACGGTGCCCTGCGCAGTTTCCTCGAGGCCAATCGTGTCGTGGCGCCGGCCCCGGACGCGGTCTGGAGCCTGAAGCAGCTGACGCTGGCTGCGTTCTTCTACCAGCCGACGCTCGCCGAGGCGCGGGCCCAGTTGCTCGCCACCCAGGCTGCGCAGCTGAGCGCGGGAGCCCGCCCAAATCCCACCGTGACCCTGACCCCGGGCTACGACTCGGGGATTCCCGGGGCCACGAGCCCATGGATCGTGCCCCTCGCCATTGACGTGCCCATAGAGACGTCGGGAAAGCGCGCCTACAGGGAGGCGCAGGCGCGATCCGCCTCCGAGTCGGCGCGCTGGGGCCTGGCAGGCTCGGTGTGGAAGGTCCGCAGCCGCGTCCGGACGGCGCTGCTCGAGCTCTACGCCGCACAGGAGGCGGAAGCCCTCATGTCCCTCCAGGAGCAGTACCAGGAGAGGGTGATTAGCCTTTTGGAGGGCCAGAGGGCCGCCGGTGTCATATCCGGCTACGAATCCTCGCAGGCCCGCATCACATTGGACAACACCCGGCTGGCCCGGCAGCAGGCCGCCGCGCAGTACAGCCAGGCGCGCGTGAAGCTGGCCGGGGCTCTCGGGGTGCCGGTTCGTGCGCTGGACGGCCGGAGGTTCTCCTTTGCCGACTTCACCGGCCTCCCCGGGCAGCTGACACAGCCCGAGGTCCGCCGCGACGCGCTGCTGGGCAGGGCTGACGTCCGCAGCGCCCTTGCCGATTACGCGGCCAGCGAGGCGGGCCTCCAGCTCGAGATCGCCAACCAGTATCCCGATGTCCACCTGGGTCCGGGTTACTCATGGAACACAGGGAGCGCCGGCGACAGCGAATGGGCCCTGGGCGCGACTGTCTCCCTACCCATCTTCAACAGAAACGAGGGACCCATTGCCGAGGCGAAGGCCCGGCGCGAGGTTGCGGCGGCCCGCTTCCTCACTGTCCAGTCCCAGGCGCTGAACGACATCGACGCCGCCCTCGCCGCCTATTCGGGGGCGTTGCAGCAGGTTGCGGCAGCGGCCGCGCTGCAGGAAAACCTCCAGAGGCGCCTGGATTCGGTCCGCGCGCAGGTGCGGGCGGGAAGCGCCGAGCCGCTCGCCTCGGCGAGCGCCGAGGCGGAGGCGGGCGCTGGGGCCCAAAGCCGGCTGGATGCGCTCGTCAGGGCGCAGCAGGCGCTTGGCCAGCTGGAGGACGCGGTCCAGAGTCCCCTGACGCTGACGCCCGAGGAAGTTGGGGCCGCCGGACACGATCTTCAAGGAGCCGCGAAATGAATCCAAAAAAGACAATCACCGCCGTCCTAGTGGTCTTGGTTGCCGGGCTTGGCGCCTACGCGCTCCTCCGGTCGCACCGGCGGGCGGAGCCCGAATTGGACGAGACCGCCGACGTCCCCACCGTGGTAAGCGTCCAGGTCGGCGCCCTCAGGCGAACGACGATGCACGATTACCTCGCCGGGTACGGCACGGTGATGCCGGCGCCGGCAACGGCTGGGAAGGCCGCCGCAGATGCGCCGATGGCCGCCCCTGCAGGCGGCGTCGTCGCAAGCGTAGACGTCGTCGAGGGCCAGCCTGTGGCGAAGGGGGACCTGCTGGTGACGCTCAACTCCGGCACGACCACGGCCGCCTACGCCGCCCTGGAGGTCGAGCGCCAGAAGGCGCTCTATGCCCAGCAGAACGCGTCGCTAAAGAGCGTCGAGGACGCGCAGGCGCAGCTCTCGCTCCTCACGATCACCACGCCGCTCGCCGGCACCGTCACCCGGGTCAACGTCAAGCCTGGGGCGGCGGTCGATTCTAGCACTGTGGTGGTCGAGGTCATGGACTTGAACCGGCTGGTCGTGAGCGCCCGGATTCCCGAGTCGAAGGCGGCCGCGATGAAGGTTGGCGCGGCCGTGCAGGTTCAGGCGCAGCCGCCAGTGGCGGCCGCGGTCTCGTACGTCGGCCCGACCGTGGATGCCAGCGACGGGACGGTGCTCGTCCGTGCCGACCTGCCCCCGGATTGCGGCCTGCGGCCCGGCCAGTTCGTCCCCATTCTTATCACAACCGGCGTTCAGGCCGACTGCCTGGCCGCGCCCGAGGAGAGCCTAGTAACCGACATCGACGGGAAGAACGCTCTGGCGCTCGTCAACGGAGACCAGGCCGTCCTGACGCCGGTCGAGGCCGGGTACCGGGAGAACGGCTGGGTGCAGGTGAGCGGCCCGGGCCTCAAGGCCGGCGATACCGTCGTGACCGTGGGCGCCTACGGGCTTCCGGACAAGACGCGCATCCGGGTTGAGGCGGCCGGGGGCGCCAAGGCTCCAGCCGGGAGCACGCCAGCGGGTGCTGACAAATGACCTCCGGCGCACCGTCCCGTCTGGGCCGATTCGCATCGGCAAACGCCGCCTCGATCGTGTTCATCTCGCTGGCGCTGTGCGTGGCCGGGATCTTCGCGGCCGCGCACACGCCGTCGTCGGTGTTCCCAAGCACCGCGTTCCCCCGAATCGTCGTGATGGTGGGCAACGGCATCATGCCGGCAAACGAGATGATGGCGACCATCACGCGGCCGATCGAGGAGTCGATGAAGAGCATTCCCGGCGTGGTGTCGGTGCGCTCGTCCACCACGCGCGGCTC
>CAZGOX010000182.1:0-3028 GCA_964527955.1 uncultured Opitutaceae bacterium
TACCCGAGTGGGTCCGCATCACCGTCGGCACCCCCGCCCAGAACGACCGCCTTCTTGAAGCCCTCCGCACGACCGCATCGTAGGTCAGCGAGCTTGCTCGCGCGTTTGACCCCTCGCGTCGCCGCAGCCCTCCACCTGTAGGTCAGCGAGCTTGCCCGCGGCCCTGAGCACGTCGAAGGGCTCGCGCTCCTCCCAACCTCCGGCCGTGCTCCAACCTTTCTGGTCTACTCCGGTTCCCGACGCCAGATGGTTGAGAAACCGACCTTTCCCACCTGCGTCCACCGTCCGGGAAAACGCTCTTTCAATGCCGGCTCAACTTCAAAGGGATACAGCGCCGCGTACAGCGGCCTTCGGGAGGACCGCAACGGCGCCTGGACCGTGGCGAGGGAACCCCGGTCGATCTGATCCCATCGCAGGATCGTAAAGTCCGTATCATAGTACACTGCGCCGCTTGTCTGCATGCACAGCACGACGGCGTCGGCGGGAAGGTTGGCCTTCAACCAGCCGGTTGTTTTCAGGTACATCGTCTCCTGATCCCCTACGGAAAGGGGGTAAAGCTTTCGCGACCAATGGTGGCTTGCGAGGATCACGGCGCACATCCCCAACGTGAGAGGAAGGAGCGGAGGAAGGCCGACCCACCTGGCGGGGAGGATGCGTCTCAGGCCCAGAAGGCCGCCCACAACCAGCGCCGGGCCGATGGGCAGCAAGAAGCGAAGGTACCACCAGGTCTCATGCGAAAAGCTGTAAATCGAGTAAAATGCTACGTACGCAAGGATCCATGCGCCGAGCACCGCACACGTGCGGGGCCCCAACTTTCCCTCCCAACGCAGGGCAAAGACAAACAGGATCACGGGCGTGAAGAGGATGGGAAGCCAATGGGCATCGTGGGCCAGGGTAACCGTCGCCCACTTGAGTCCAAAGTCCGGCCCCGGTGTGCCATACCCGGTCTCGAGCCAATGCCCGTACGCCGCCCTGCTATAGAGAATGAAAAACGCCGCACCTGGAAGGCCGCCCAATCCAAACCAAAGCCATCGGCGCAAGCCCCCGAGCCGCCTTCCTGACGGCCAGCATAGGGCGATCGCCAGGGGCGCCAAGCCGAGGATGTTTGTCGGCCGGATCAGGACCGCGCCCGCAAACGCGGCGCCAGCCGCCAGCGCCCATCGTTCGCGCTCGATGGCGTACAAGGAAGCCAGCACCGCCGCGGTGATCCAGACCATGGCCGGCAGGTCGCTCATCGCCTGGATCGAGTACATGAGATAGAGCGGACTGGCGGCAAGGATCGCCGCCGCAAAAATCGCCCAGGAAGTCGGCAGGCCAAGCGCGGAGGCGAGAAGCCAGGTCAAAAGCAGGCCGAGCACCCCGTGCAGCACGATGACAAGATCGGCCGAGTGCCTCCATCCCACGAGGTGTTCGGCCGCAACAATCAGCAGGGGAAACCCGGTGGGGTAATAGGCCACGAGACCCGGGCCCGCGGGCGCCGGCTTCAGCCCCAGCGGCACATAGAGGTAGGCGTGTGCCGCTGCTGCCGGCAGGCCGGGCAGTTCCCTGGCTTGCGCATGGACGGTTCCCGAGGCCAGCATCTTTGCGTGGATGAAGTATCCGGCCGAATCGGATCCGGCCGGGACCGCGGCGACATGGAGAATGATCAGGACGGCGTACAGGGCGACCCCTGCAATTCCTGCCAAAATCAGCACGCGGTTACTGAGGTTTTGCGTCATGACTTTCAGCGAAGGCTTGGGTGTTCCGGGTTCCCGCCCTCTTGATCCTGTCATTGATCGCCTCGGCGAGCCCCGGCCCCTCCGCCAGCTCCACATGGATCTTCCGGAATCCGCCCTCGTCCAGCTTGCGCAGCATCGAAAAGAGCCTCCGGCCCGCCCCCCTCAAATCCCCCCGCGGATCCAGCCAAAAGATATTCCGCGCCCTGGGCGCATCGGGCCTGGCCAGGAACAGCCACGCCTCCGCCTCTCCGCTCCGCGCGGCCAGCCTCCCGCTCATCCTCGCATGCGGAACCACCGGCGTGTGCGGACTGTAGTGCCGCGCAAACTGCCCAGGCGCCAGCTTCCCCGCCCGTCCCCGTCCCGAAACCTTCGCCGCACCCATCAACCGCACCCCGAGCACGCCCTCGATTTCCTCCCTCGTGATCTTGCCCGGCCGCAGCAGCCTAGGCCGCCTCGGATCCCTCAGGTCCACGATCGTCGACTCGAGCCCGATCCGCGACGGCCCCCCGTCCAGGATATGCCTCACCCTTCGCCCCAGCCCCCTCTGCACGTGCGCAGCCGTGGTCGGGCTCACATAGCCGAACGGATTGGCGCTCGGCGCGGCAAGCGGCCGCCCCGCAAGCCGGAGCAGCTTCCTCAGCAACGGGTGGGAGGGAGCCCGGACCGCGACGCTCGGCCTGCCCGCCGTCACCACATCCGGCACCGCCGCCTTCTTCCTCAACACAAACGTCAGCGGCCCCGGCCAGAATCTTTCCGCGAGCCCTTTCGCAGCCTCATTGGTTTCCGCCACCTCCTCCACGTCCCGCCATCCCAGCACGTGGACGATCAGCGGATCGGTCGAAGGCCTTCCCTTGGCCCGGAAGATTTTCCCGCAGGCCCTTGCATTGAGCGCGTCGGCCGCCAGGCCGTACACGGTCTCAGTCGGAACTCCGACCACCTCTCCCGCGCGAAGCAGCTTCGCCATCCGAGCGAGGTTGCGCGCAGTGCCGCGGTAGATCACACGGCCCCCCGTCAGGGCGCGAGCAGCATGTTGCGCGCGTGCTTCAGGGTCTTGGTGACCGCGCGCTGGTGCTTGGCCGTCAGGCCCGTGTACTTGCGGGGCAGAATCTTGCCCGTGTCGGTCACAAAGCGGTGCATCGCCTGGGGGGCGAAAAAAGGAAGCTCGGCCGGCGTGGGGGTCTGTTCCTGCTTCTCTGGTTCGGGAGTCGTCGTCATGTTTAAATTGGGGCGAGCACCCTAGGGCCCTCCCCCCCTGTGTCAAGGCTGCGTCTAACCCGTAGGTCAGCGAGCTTGCTCGCGCGTTCGAAAGG
>CAZGOX010000182.1:3128-5459 GCA_964527955.1 uncultured Opitutaceae bacterium
GCCTTCCCATCCTTCAACGCAGGCAACCACCCATCCCACATCGTTTCCTCATACGCCTTCTGCGCATGGCCCGCCCCCGAATGCGGCGACTTTGGCATGATCACCACCTCCTTGAGCCCCCGAACTTCATGGGCCGCCGCCAAAATGCTCGACGGCGTCGCGACCTCGTCCCTCAGGCCAAGCCCGATCAGCGCCGGGCACCGAATCCTACGCGCAAAATTCGCGCTGTCGAAATACCGGCTTGTCTCCCGCACCTTGGCCGGATCCTTCCCCTTGGTCAGGTCGTACCACGCCGGCCAGCCCGGCGCGCGCCCGACCTCCGGCGCCAGCATGTCGCACCCCGCGGGGACCAGCGCCATCACGGCCGTCACTTCGTCCGGGTGAAGGCCCGCGACCATCAGCGCCTGCATTCCGCCCTGGCTCGCGCCTGAAACCACCAGTGTCTTCCCGTTCCAGTCGGGCCTGCCCCTCAGGTATTCCAGGGCCTGCGTGCACGACAGGTACATCCTCAGGAAATAGCTCCTGTCCCGGTCGTCGTTGCCCGTCTCCCAATACCCCTTGAGCGGCCCATCGAACAGGGCCTTGTAGTACTCCTTCGGCCTGTCGATCGGGATGTCGTGCGCCTCGATGTCCAGTGCCAGCCACCCCTTGGCCGCGAAATCCGTCACCCAATTCTTGTCCAGCCCGTAGACTCCCGCCCATTGCGGGATCAGGACCGCCGGAAACTTCCCGCCCTTCTCCGGCCTGGCGAGCTGCCCCTGGATGTGCGTCCCGCCGATGTTGTCCAGCGTCACCTTCCAATACGCCACGCCCTCCCTCCCGGAATCCCCCCTCTCCAATTTCGGATTGGCCGGAACCCCTTCGAGTTCCTTCAGCTTTCCCCTCCAGAACTCCCCGAAGTCAGCCGGCGCTTTCGCCGCAGGCGCAATGCCGCCCGGGTCCGCGACCGCGCCGCCCACCGCCCGGCCCTCCGGCCCCGGCTTCCACGTCACCACGGCCAGCATCGTGCCCGGCGCATCGAACCTCGACTCCAGCACCTCGACGCCGGCCTTGAGCCTCACCTCCCCGCGCCCAACCTCCTTCAGGCCCCCGCTCTTCAGCACGTACTGCGCATGCGGCGGCGTCCCGCCGCCCTCCCACTGCACAGTCCAGTGCACCACGTCCCCCACCTTGTAAATCGCGGCCGGCCTGTTGGCGCTCACCTCAAACTGCTGACCCCGGCAGGCCCCCGGCCCCGCCAACACGAGCCAAGCCAACGACGCGGCAACCAGAAAGGGCAGGGGAGTGGTCCTTCTCACAAGAATGGATTGAGCACAGGAACCTCCGCCCTCGCAACATCGGCAACGTTTCGGGTCACAAGGATCAGCCCATGATGCAACGCTGTTGCCGCAAGCAGGCCATCAATTGGGGAAAGTGGCTGCTCGACGGCCAACCGGCCCCATCGGTCGGCGACCTCTGCGGTGACGGGCAGGATCCGATCCGAAAACGATTCGACAAGGCCCTGCATCCACCGCTCCAGCGACTTCGCCCCGACGGGATCCCTTCGCGAAAGCCGTGAAATCCCCTTTCGGATTTCACCCATCACGAGAACGCTTGTGAACAGTTCCACTTGGGCCGCGGCCTTGAACCAGGCCAGTACACCCGGTGCGGCCCGGTCCCCTTTGCGAAGCTCGGAAAGGACGTTTGTGTCGAGGAGCCAGGCCATCAGATTTCCACGGGGCGTTCCGCTCCAGCCTCGCGTTCAAACAAGTCGTCACCGCCGACATTGGGCATCTGGAGCAGGTACTCCTTGAAGTTTGGCCGCGGACCGGCCTGCCCCAGCAGGACTTCCCGCAGCAACTGCCGATGTGCCTCCTCCACGGACAAGCCGAGTTCTGCCGCCCTCCGGCGGAGACGCCTGACCACGGTGTCCTCGAGGTTGCGAACGATGAGCTGTGCCACAGGCATAATGTGATATCAATGATAGCAAGTGTCAATCCGATTGGAATTAAGGACGCTGCAACTATAGCAAGGCCTCGCCGAAGCACAGATGTCGCAGCCCTTCTCCCCTGTAGGTCAGCGAGCTTGCTCGCGCCTTCTCCCAATCTTACCTTCACCTCCCATGCTCCTCGACTTCTCAACCCTACGCGCCCGCGATGTCTACGCCTGGATGACCGCCACCATCCAGCCCCGGCCCATCGCCTGGGTCTCGACCATCTCCCCGGACGGCCGCACCAACCTGGCCCCTTTCAGCTTCTTCCAGGGAGTCACCTCCAACCCTCCGACCCTGATGTTCGTCCCCGTGAACACCCGCGACGGCACGAAGAAGGACACCGTCCGCAACATCGAGCT
>CAZGOX010000183.1:0-5441 GCA_964527955.1 uncultured Opitutaceae bacterium
ACGTTGCAGAAGCGGATGAACCGGGCCCCCTTGTCCGAGGAGTCGATGTCGAGCGTCCCGGCCTTCACGGACGGCTGGTTGGCAATGAAACCGGCGACGATTCCCTGCACACGGCCGAAGCCGACCACCAGGTTCTTCGCGAAGTCCTTGTGCACCTCAAGGAAGTCGCCCTTGTCCACGAGGCGGGCGATGATCTTGAGTATGTCGAAGGGGGACTTGCTGTCCGCGGGGACAAGCTCGTTCATGGCGGGATCCGGCGACAGGTCCAGCGACGGCGTAGGACGGTGCGGGGGATCCAGCAGGTTGTTGGCAGGCAGGAAGCTGAGAAGCCTCTTTGCCAGGCGGATGGCATCGGCGTCGTCCTCCGCGACAAAGTGGACGTTGCCGCTCACCGAGGCGTTGGTCGCCGCTCCGCCGATCTCGTCCATGGTCACCGTCTGCCCGGTGGCCGCCTTGATGACCTCCGGGCCGCAGATGAACATGTTCGCGTTCTTCCGGGTCATGATCAGGAAGTCGGTGAGGGCGGGGCTGTACGCGGCACCGCCCGCGCACGGGCCCGCGATGATGGAAATCTGGGGAATGACCCCCGACGCCAGCACGTTGTGGAAGAACACCTGCCCGTAGCCGGAAAGGGAGTCGTCGCCCTCCTGGATCCTGGCCCCGCCGGAGTCGTTGATCCCGATCATGGGAATCCCCGCCTTCAGGGCATAGTCCATGATGTCGCAGATCTTCTTGGCGTGGATCCTTCCCAGGGCTCCGCCGCCGACGGTGAAGTCCTGGCTGAAGACAGCCACGGGCTTTCCGTCGATGAATCCGACGCCCGTCACGACGCCGTCGCCGGGGAAGCTCCTGCCCTCGAGGCCGAAGTCATGGCAGTCGTGGTCGGCGTGCATGCCCGATTCCAGGAAGGTATCGGGCTGAAACAGCGCACGGATCCGGTCGCGGGCCGTCATCAGGCCCTTTTCGCGGCGGGCCGCGAGTTTGTCGGCCCCGCCGCCGGCGAGCGCCTTTTCCCTGCGCTCGGCAAGGTTGGCTAGAAGTTTCTTGGAGATGGCCATGGGTGGGTTCCTCGATCAGTGGGCTCCGGCGCCCGGCTTCAGGGCGCATAGTTCCGTAAGGACGCCGCGCGTGGATTTTGGATGCAGGAATGCGACCAGCTTATCCCCCGCCCCCTCAAAGGGCTTTTCGTGGATCAGCCGGATCCCGTTGGCCGAGGCGGTCTTGAGCTGA
This sequence comes from uncultured Opitutaceae bacterium, assembly GCA_964527955.1. Lineage (GTDB taxonomy): Bacteria > Verrucomicrobiota > Verrucomicrobiia > Opitutales > Opitutaceae > Palsa-1447. Next base: position 1,231 of record CAZGOX010000183.1, read on the forward strand.
CTCTCGATGTCGTCGGTCCGGAAGGCCACGTGGTGGATCCCCTCTCCCTTTTCGGCGATGAACTTGGCGATCGGGCTGTCCGGGGACGTGGGCTCCAGAAGCTCGATATGGACTCCGCCGACGTCGAAGAACGCCGTCTTGACCCGCTGGGAGGGTACCTCCTCGCGGCCGAGGCAGCGCAGCCCGAGGGCGGATTCATAGATTGGCACGGCCTCGTCTATGGAGCGGACGGCAATGCCCAGATGGTCAATGGATTGGATCATGGTGATAAAGGGAAATGGCGTGACAGCCGGTCGGGAGTATACGCGGATCTTGGCCTCGGGACTGCGCGTTCCTTGTCATCCTATGCGCAATCCTGATCCAAAGCAGGCCTGCATCGGGGGAATCAGTCATGCTTATCCCTCCCATCGGCGAGGCCAGCGGCCTCGAGAAGCTTGCGGGCGGCATGGGGGGCGCTTGCCCGGCCGGCCTGGACCTCGACTTCAAGCGATCGCTTGAGCGCGACGACCTCGGGCTTGGCAAGCACGGCCTCCCGGAGCCCCTCCTCGAAGAGCGCCGAAAACCAGGCGAGCGACTGCGAGCGGCGCCTCTCTGAGAATTGCCCCGTCCGTTCGCCATGGGCGATGAACTGCCCGACCTGGGCCCACACCTCGCGCACGCCCTCGCTGCCCAAGGCAGAGCAGGCCAGTACGGGAGGCCGCCAGGAATCGTCCGACACGGAGAAGTAGTGCAGCGCCCTCTCGAATTCGAGCCGGGTCGCCTCCACCTTATGGCGGTTGTCCCCGTCGGCCTTGTTGACGGCGACAATGTCCGCCATCTCCGTGATGCCCTTCTTGATGCCCTGCAATTCGTCGCCGGCTCCCGCGATCAGGAGCAGGAGGAAGCAGTCGACCATGCCCCGCACAAGGATCTCGCTCTGGCCCACGCCGACCGTCTCCACGAGCACGGTGTCGAACCCCGCCGCCTCGCACAGGGTGATGGTTTCACGCGTCCTCTGGGCCACGCCCCCGATCTCGCCTCCGCTCGGGGAGGGGCGGATGAACGCCGAGGGGTGCCGCGAGAGCCGCTCCATGCGGGTCTTGTCCCCGAGGATGCTGCCGTGGGTTACGGGGCTGGACGGATCGACCGAGAGCACCGCCACCTTCCTTCCCTCGTCGCACAGCATCGTGCCCAGGACATCGATGAAGGTGCTCTTGCCGGCGCCCGGGACGCCGGTGACGCCGACCCGCCAGGCGTTGCCTGCGAACGGCATCAGGAAATCCAAGAGCCATTCCGCGGCCTCCCGGTGCGCATGCGCGCGGCTCTCGACCAGCGTGATACCGCGCGCCAGCGCGGCGCGTTCGCCGGCCCTGATCCCTTTGACCAAGGAAGCGAGGTCGATTTCCCTGGTCAGGCCCGCCATGAGCTTCAGGCGACCTGGGCCGGCCGCAGTTTCTCGAGAACGGCGAGGGCCGAGGCCGGAATGGGGGTTCCGGGGCCGAACACGGCCGCCGCGCCGTTCTTGTACAGATAGTCGTAGTCCTGGGCCGGGATGACGCCGCCGACGACGACGAGGATGTCGTCTCGGCCCTGGCTCTTCAGCTCCCCGACCAGCTGCGGGAGAAGCGTCTTGTGCCCGCCCGCGAGCGAACTCATGGCCACGACGTGGACGTCGTTCTCGACGGCCTCCTTGGCTGCCTCGGCCGGCGTCTGGAACAGGGGCCCGATGTCGACGTCAAAGCCCATGTCGGCCATGGCCGTCGCCACAACCTTTGCGCCCCGGTCGTGCCCGTCCTGGCCGAGCTTGGCGATCAGGATGCGCGGCCTGCGGCCCTCTGCCTCCGCAAAGGCGTCCGCGGCCTCGCGAACCTTGGCCACGCCATCGCCCCCGCCGTAGGCCGAGCGGTACACCCCGGACACGGAGCGGACCTGGGCCTGGTAGCGGCCGTAGACCTTCTCGAGGGCGTCGGAGATTTCCCCGAGCGTGGCGCGCTCCCGGGCCGCATCGATGCTCAGCGCGAGGAGGTTTCCCGTCCCCGTGCGCGCGCACTCGGTGAGGGCCTCGAGCGTCAGCCTGACCTTGGCGCTGTCGCGCGAGGCCTTGAGCTCCTGGAGTTGCTTCACCTGGGCCTCGCGGACCGCGGAATTGTCGACCTCGCGGATCTCCATCGGCTCCTCGCGCTCCAGGCGGAAGCGGTTCACGCCGACGATCGTCTCCCGGCCCGAGTCGATGAGCGCCTGGCGCCGGGCGGCGGCCTCCTCGATCCGAAGCTTCGGGATGCCGGTCTCGATGGCCTTGGCCATGCCGCCGAGGCCCTCGACCTCCTGGATGTGCTCCCACGCCTTGTGCATCAGCTCGTGGGTGAGGCGCTCCACATAGAAGGAGCCGCCCCAGGGGTCGACGACGTTGCAAATCCCGGACTCGGCCTGGAGGAAGAGCTGGGTATTGCGCGCGATCCGTGCGGAAAAGTCCGTGGGCAGGGCGATCGCCTCGTCGAGGGAATTGGTGTGCAGGCTCTGGGTGTGCCCCATGGCCGCCGCCATCGCCTCCACGCAGGTGCGGGCCACGTTGTTGTAGGGGTCCTGCTCGGTGAGGCTCCACCCGCTCGTCTGGGAGTGGGTCCGCAGGGCCATGGACTTCGGGTTCTTGGGGTGGAATTCCCCCACGATCTTGGACCAGAGCAGGCGGGCCGCCCGCATCTTGGCCACTTCCATGAAGAAGTTCTTTCCCTGCGCCCAGAAGAACGAGAGCCGCGGGGCGAAGGCGTCGATGTCGATTCCGGCCTTGATCCCGGTCCGGAGGTATTCGAGCCCGTCGGCGAGCGTGTAGGCAAGCTCCAGGTCCGCCGTCGCTCCGGCCTCCTGCATGTGGTAGCCGGAGATCGAGATCGAGTTGAACTTCGGCATGTTCTTCGAGGTGTACTCGAAGATGTCGGCGATGATCCTCATCGAGGGGCCCGGAGGATAGATGTAGGTGTTGCGCACCATGTACTCCTTCAGGATGTCGTTCTGGATGGTGCCCGCCAGGAGCTCGAGCTTGGCCCCCTGTTCGAGGGCGGCCACGATGTAGAAGGCAAGGACGGGAAGCACCGCCCCGTTCATCGTCATCGAGACGCTGATGCGGTCGAGCGGGATGCCCGCGAAGAGCGCCTTCATGTCCAGGACAGAGTCGACGGCCACGCCCGCCTTGCCGACGTCGCCGACCACCCGGGGATGATCGCTGTCGTAGCCGCGGTGGGTGGCCAGGTCGAAGGCGACCGACAGGCCGGTCTGGCCGGCGGCGAGGTTGCGCCGGTAGAAGGCGTTGCTCTCCGTCGCAGTCGAAAAGCCGGCGTATTGCCGGATTGTCCAGGGCTTCTGCACGTACATGGTCGCATAGGGGCCGCGCAGAAACGGGGCGATCCCAGCGGTGTAACCCAGATGCTCCAGCCCGGCCATGTCCGCCGGCCCGTAGACCGGGGCCACCGCGATCTGCTCCAAGGTCAGCCAATCGGCGAGCGCCTCCGCGCTCGGGTCGGCGGCGCGCGCCGCCGCCGTCCACGCCGCGGCGTCGCCACCGCCGAGCTTCGCCGCATTCAGGGCCAGGGTCGTGTAGTCGGGAAATTTCATGGTCGGAGCCGGTTAGAGGTGCAATTGGTCCTGGAGCGCGGCGAGCAGCTGGGCGCAGTTGGCGCGCACGTGGATGAAGTCGTCGACGCCGGCGGCCCGCAGGGCGTCGACCTGCCCGGTCGGCAGGCCGGCCAGGATCACCCGGGGCGGCCGAGCCGCCGCCTTGAGCGCCTGAACCAGCGGCGGGACCAGCTGCGGGTAGGTTTCGTCAGTCGAACAGATGACGACGATCGGCGCCTGCGATTCGATCGCGGCGGCCGCGGCCAGGGCCGGCGTCTCGAAGCCCTTGTTGCCGATCACCTCGAAGCCGCCGACCGCGAAGAACCCCGTGCTGAAGTCGGCCCGGGCCCCGTGCTGCTTGCGCGGCCCCAGGTTGGCGAGGAACACCCGCGCGCGGGCGCCGGTGCGCTCGCGGTGCGCTTCCGCCCGCCGGCGGATCGTCTCGAAGGCCTCGCTCCGGCGGCGCACCCGCACGCGGCTGACCGCCGACTCGTCGGCCTGCCCGCTGCGCAGGACCTTGGTCACCTCGCCCAGGCTCGCGCCGTGCACGAAGGCCTCGATCAGGAGCGGCATCCGGGCCGCAGCCGGCGTTCCGGCTTGGGCGGCCAGCCGCCCCAGCACCT
>CAZGOX010000184.1:0-5432 GCA_964527955.1 uncultured Opitutaceae bacterium
GCTGCCCTGAGGGCCGACTGGCATCACGGACGGGTGGGCCTTCAGCCAGGCGAGCAGTTCGTCGGCAAGGATCCGGTGATCCGCCACGCGCGGATGGTTCTGCGTCCAGTGGACGAAAGTGAAATGGCTGATGCCCGAGTCGGCCGCCTCAAGCCTTGTTACCGCGGTGGTCCACGCCCTGAGCAATGAAGGGCTTTGGGTGCCTGCCCACATCGCTCCGTTGAGCAGGACGATGGGCGCGTTCGGGCGCGCGGCGCGGATCGCGTGGATGTAGGAGACGTACTTCCCAACGAAATTGCCGGGGAAGGGGAGGTTGTGGGCCCTGGGGTAGGAATCGTCGTTGTCGCCCAAGAGCACAAAGACCACGTCCGGCATCCATCCTTGCAGGTCCGCCTTCGGCGCGTCGGCCCGCGGGTAGGTGCGGTCCCACATCTGTCCCGCCAACACGTCGACAAACCCCGTGGAGAGTCCCATGCCGCTTACGGACATGTTCCGGTAGTCGGCGGAGTAGGAGGCGGCGACCAGGGTCGCCCAGCTGTACGCGACATCATGGGTGCTCCGGTCGTCCCACTGGTCGTCCTTCCCGTCCAGGTCGCAGGCGCCCACGGTGATGGAATCGCCAAAGACCTCCATCTTCATCCGGTAGACCGGTGCGGCGGACGGGAATACGGCGGCGCCCGGTGCAATCTCGATGCCCTCGAAGTGGACCACCCCGTAGGTGGCCTCGGTCCGCTTGAACAGGGTGAGGTGATGGGGCCCGGGGCCCGACACGGGAATCTCAACGGTCCTGTTTGGCGCCTTCTCGCGGAGATCGACGAGGGATGTGATCCCGTCCACGGAGGCATCGAAAAAGACCTCTCCCGTGATGCCGCGAAACCGGAGCGCAACCCGGTCGCCGGAAAAATCGATGGCGATCCTGCTGGCCTCCCAGATTACGACCGGGCTCGCGGGATTGCTGAAGTCAAACCTGCCCTCGTAGCGAAACCGGGGATCCGAGGCCGGGACGACCTGGGTGTTCGCGGGGGCCGCAGCCGGCTCGGCAGCGTCTGCGAGGGGCAGCAACCCCAACGCGAGCATGGCGATTCCGGCGATGCGTTTCATGACTTCACCTCCACCCGCCCGCCGCTCGCGACGGCGGCGTAGATGGCCTCGACGATGGCGATGTCGCGGCGCCCCATCTCACCCGGGGCGACCGAGGGGCGGTTCTCGAGGATTTCCAGGGCCATGCCGTCCATCTGGACAGCCTGGTGGTTGACCTTCGGCAGGTTCACGGGCCCGAGGGAAGTCGTCAGCAGCGGCTCATCGTAGGAGAAGGCAGGCTGCTCGAGGCGCGCCCAGCCTCCGGCGGCCTCGGCCTTGAAGCGGCTGACCCCCTCGGCATAGGTTGCGTGGCACCTCGCGGTTGCCCCGTCCGCGAACTCCATCGTCCACCGGACCGACTCCTCGACCTCGGAAAACGTCTCGGGCCTCGTCACGGGGTCGAACTCGGCGGTGATGGCGGCCGGAGCCGCCTCGGCCTTGGCCATGCAGGCCGCCTGGATGACGTAGACCCCCATGTCCATAAGGGGCCCGCCGCCGGCCATCTTCTTGTTCAGGCGCCAGGTGTTCGAGGGATTGGCCTGGGAGCCCATCCGGAACCCGTTTGCTCCCTCCATCCGCATGAAGGGGCCGAAGACCTTTTCGCGCGCCAGCCGGGCAAACTCGACATGGTGGGGCTCGTAGTGCAGCCGGTAGCCGACCATCAGGCGAACCCCGGCCTCCTTGCACGCTGCGATGATGGCGTCGCAGTCCGCCACGGAATTCGCCATCGGCTTTTCGCAGAGGACGTGCTTGCCGGCCTTCGCGGCGGCGACGCAGTGCTCCGCGTGGAGGCCGTTGGGCGTCACCACGTAGATGACGTCGATGTCGGGATTGCCCGCCATCTGCGCCATGGTGTCGTAGGAATAGATGTTCGCCCGGGAGAACCCGTAGTCGGCCGCCCATTGCTCGCCCTTGGCCCGGCTTCCCGTCACGACGCCGGTCAGCCGGCAGTGCGCTGTGGAGCGCAGGGCCGGCCCGAGGTGGTAGGCCGAATACACGCCGAGTCCGACCAGGGCCACGCCGAGCTTCCTTGCCGGCGGGGGTCCGCCCTGGGCGCGGGCCCGGCGGGGAAGCAGGGTCAGCGCCGCACCTGCGGCCACCTGGCCAAGGAAGTTGCGGCGCGAAAGGAGGGCCGGGGCGGACTGCATTTTCATGGTTGGGGAGGGTAAGTAATGTCCGTTATGGCCAGTGTGTGCCTCGGGCTCAACGGTGGAATCTGGCAGTCCAGCCCTGTGTTTTTCATTTTCCGCATTCTCTCCGATTCAAATCTCCAGCCTTCCAGCATAGATGCGCATTGCATTCATTGAGGCCATAGTGCTCCTGCACGCGGCTTTTGCCGGCGTGTTCTTCTTCCTGAACTGGCAGTTCCCGAATCGCTTTGCGCGGCTGTTTGCATGGTGTTGGATCATAGAGGCGTTTCGGGCAGCCGTCCTGCTTCCGGCCGTCCACAACTTTGGGGGTATGCCGGGCGGCTGGTACGCCCTGGCAGACCAGCTTTGCATTGCGGCCAACTGGTGCCTTTTGGTCGGATTCGCCGACATCGCCGGCGTCCGCCTTCCCTCCTGGCTGGGGCGCGCGTATTTCTGGATCAGCGTCCCCATCGTGCTCTTGCTTCGCTATCCATTGGAGTCCATCGCGCATTCGGCGTTTGGGATGGATCCGGCAAGGGCGATCCTTGTTTTTGGCTCCCTCAAGCAAGCGGTCCTTTTTGCGCCGGTCTCCACGGCCAGGGTGGTCATATTCCTTTGGCTGTACGAACTTTGGAGGAAGAACCGCATGCCTGGCGCGCTCATCGCGGCAATCTTCGCGGTGCCGTACGCTGTCCTGACGGTAATGACGCCGTTCCAGTTCTATTACTCCTATAATCCCGGCTGGATCACCTTTGTGTGGAGCGTCCGAGTGCTCGGCTTCTCGATCGGCCTGGTGATCCTGATGTTCGACCGCCAGCACGCCGACCTGGTCGAGAGCGAGATCGGCATGGGTGCCGCCCAGGCGCTGGCGCGGCTCGGAAGCTGGAGGTTTGACACGAAAACCGGGGAGGCGAAGTGGTCGCGGGAAATGCTCCGGCTGTTCGGGTATGGACCGTCGGACAAGGCGCCAACCTACCCGGAATTCCTGGGGCGGATCCACCCGGACGACTGGCCGGCCTTCGAGCCCGGGAATGCCGTCAAGGGCGAGGAGACGGAGGTGCGGGTGATGCAGCCCAACGGGGAAATTCGATGGTTCCTGATCCGAAGCGAGCCGATACGCGGCCCCAAGGGGCGGGGTTTCTTTTCCGGGACGGCCCAGGACATCACGGAGCGCAGGAAACTTCAGGAACAGCTGGCGCAGTCGCAGAAGATGGAGGGGGTCGGCCAGCTCGCGGCCGGGATTACGCACGACTTCAACAACGTGCTTTCGGCCATCCAGCTGCAGGCCGGGTTCCTCCTGAAGGATCCCTCCCTGACGCCGCCCCAGCGCGAGGCGATCGAGGAGCTTGCCACGTACGCGTTGAGGGGATCGAGCCTCACCCGGCAGCTGCTCCTCTTCAGCCGCAAGCAGGCCACGCAGAAGAAGTTCATCGACCTGAACGCCACGGTCGCCGCCTTCATCCCCATGCTCCAGCGCCTGGTCGGCGCGCACGTGGCCCTGGTGTTCGAGCCGGCGCCGGACCTGCCCCGATTCAAGGCGGACGCGACCTTGGTCGAGCAGATCGTCATGAACCTCGTCGTGAACGCGAGGGATGCCATGCCGGACGGCGGCCGCATTGCGATCTCGACGATGGCGCTGGGCAAGTATGCCCGGCTGTCCGTGGTCGATTCGGGCTCGGGCATGACCGAGGAAGTCCAGAAGCGCATCTTTGAGCCGTTCTTCACGACCAAGCCGCCCGGCACGGGCACGGGCCTCGGGCTCACGACGGTTGCGAACATCGTCCAGGAGCACGGCGGGAAGATCGATGTCGAGAGCAACGTGGGCCGGGGAAGCGCCTTCCGCATCCGCCTCCCGCTGGCCGCGGACTGAGGCTAAGGAAGGAGGGTGACCTTGCGGATGACCTGCGGCGTGACCGGCCGGCTCACCTCTCCGTCCGGTCCCGGCTTTGTCGGCACGGCCCCGAGCGCATCGACGACGTCCATTCCCTTCGTGACCTTTCCGAAGATGACGTAGTTTGGGGGCAGCTGGTAGTCCGTGAGCATGATGAAAAACTGGCTGCCGTTGGTGTTGGGTCCGGCGTTCGCCATGGCCAGTATCCCGCGCCGGTACCCGGCGCGGTACAGCTCCGAGTCCGGGTTGATGTTGTCGTCGAACACGCCCCCCCACGCGCTCACGCCGCCCGTGCCGTCGCCCGCGGGATCCCCTCCCTGGATCATGAAACCCTTCACGATGCGGTGGAAGGTCAGGCCATTGTAGTAGCCCCGCTCCGCGAGGAGCCGGAAATTCTCGACGGCCTTGGGCGAGTCGGCGGCGTAGAATTCCACCTCGATCGCACCCTGGTTCGTCTCAAGCACGGCATGAAGGCCCGCCGCTCGGCCTGGGGCCGGCGGGCCGTTTCGGCCGACGGCCTCCGGACCGCCCACGCCGAGGTTGTATTGGGCGACGGCGGGGGGCGAAGGGTTGGCGGGCGCCTGCTTGCCGGGCGCCTGCTTGCCGGGCGTCGCCGGCGGCGCGGTTTCAGGCTGTGCGGCCCCGGGCTGCCCCGGATGGCCGACCTTCAGCGTGCTGCAGCCGGCCAGGAGCAGGAGCGTGAAAAGCGGGACGAGGGCGAACCAAGGCCCGGAAAGACGGCGGGATGGGGGTGTGCGGCGTGCGTTGTCCATGGGGGACATCTTACAAACTTCACCGCCGGGTCAAGGTAGCTGGTCGAAGTCGAGGCGGGGCATGGTCGGCAGGACGAGGCTGTTCAGGCGCTGGTCGCCGTCTCCAAAGGCCGCCACCCGGTCGTTCTCAAAGAAGACGAACGAGGTTCCATAGGTGTAGCCGTAGCTCGTGACGCCGGTCGGCATGCCCTGGGCACGGATGACCTCGGACCGGTCCGAGCCCTGTTCGAAGAATCCCAATTGGAACACGGGGATCGTCGGCCAACGGCGGATGTTGAGCCGAGGGTAACGGTCGGACCAGTCCCGCACCCAGCCGTTTGCGAAGTACACCAGCGAGGAACCGTAGCGCAGCACGGAGCCCAGGTCCTCGTCGGGCTTGCCCTGGATTTCCAGGACCCTCCCCTTGGAGTCGCCTACACCGAACGTGCTGAGGCGGGACGTGGCTTCATCGAGGATCCTGCGCAGGTCGGCGGAGGGAGGGGCGGGAGGGATGGGGGAGGCGGGGGAAGCACGGGCGTAGGGTTCCGTTGTAGGCCAGCGAGCTTGCTCGCGCTCCGG
>CAZGOX010000185.1:0-1725 GCA_964527955.1 uncultured Opitutaceae bacterium
GCCGAAGCCCGCAAGGTACCGGACGAGCTTGAGCCGCTGGGCCTCGCCGCCGCTGAGGGTGTTGAGGGGCTGGCCAAGGGCGAGGTATCCCAGCCCCGCGGACTGGAGCGCCCCAAGGCGCTGCACGATCGCGGGGTGCCCCTCGAAGAGGGCAACCGCCCCGTCGACCCCGGTCGCGAGCAGGTCCGCGACCGAGCGTCCGTTCCACGTCACGGCCAGGACCTCGGGCTTGAAGCGCCGGCCATCGCATACGGGGCAGGGAACGAACACGTCCGAGAGAAACTGCATCTCGATCCGCTCGGACCCGAGCCCCTGGCAGTGGTCGCACCGTCCGTCCCCGCTGTTGAACGAGAAGCTGGAGGGGCCGAATCCCCGGGCCTGGGCGGCCGGCGTGGCCGCGTACAGTTCGCGGATGAAGTCCCAGGCGCCCGAGTACATGGCCGGGTTGGACCGCGGCGTGCGCGCAAGCGGCGACTGGTCCACCAGCACGATCTCGGAAAGCTCCGCGCCTCCCCGGATCGAGACGATGGAAGCAGGATCGGGAACCGGCCCGCCCCGCTGCGCGAGGAGCCCCTGGTGGATTGCGTGGTCAAGCAGGGTCGACTTGCCCGACCCGGAGACGCCGGAGAGGCAGACGAAGCGGCGCAGGGGAATGCGGACGTCGAGGCCGCGGAGATTGTGCTTGGCGATGCCCGTGAATTCCAGCCAGCCGGGGCCGGCGGGGACGACCGGGCGGCGTGCCGGCGGCACGGGGATCCTCTCGCGGCCCGACAGGTAGGCGCCGGTGATGCTTGCCGGCGAGCGGACCATGGCCTCCACGGTTCCCTCGAAGACAAGGCTGCCCCCGAGCGCGCCCGGGGCCGGCCCGATCTCGATCGCGTGGTCGGCGGCCCGTATCATCGCCTCGTCATGCTCGACCACGACGACGGTGTTGCCCGCGTCCGTGAGCGAGCGGAGGATCGCGACCAGCCGGTCGATGTCGCGCGGATGGAGGCCGACGCTCGGCTCGTCGAGGACGAACAGGGTATCCACAAGTCCGGTACCCAGGCAGCCGGTGAGGTTCACCCGCTGCACCTCGCCCCCGGAGAGGGTGCGCGAGGCCCGGTTGGGCGCAAGGTACCCCACGCCCACGCGGTCCAGGTAGCGCAGGCGGGTCACCATGGAGTCGTGCGCAAGGCCGGCGGCGCGGGCCCCTGCGGTTTCGAGGGCTGCGGACTCCGGGGCGGCTCCCCGCCCGTCCAGGAGCCCCAGGAGCTCGGAGACGGGCTTCGCGTAGAGTTCGGGAAGCGTGGCCCCCCGCCACCGCCAGCACAGCGCCTCGGGCTGCAGGCGGGCCCCCCCGCACTCAGGGCACGGGTTGTAGGCCCGGTACCTCGAAAGGAACACGCGGACGTGCATCTTGTAGGTATTCTTCTCCAGCCAGCGGAAGAACCCCCTGACCCCATACCAGCAGCGCGGCCACTTCTTCTCCCCGTCCTCATCGTAGCCGGGTTCGCCGTCGACCACAAAGGAGCGCTGCTCCTGGGTGAGATTGGCAAAGGGGACGTCGGTGGGGATTCCCCGCTTCCTTGCGAAGACGCGCAGGTCGTCCTTGGACGAGCTGTAGACCTTCCCCTCCCAGCAGCGGATCGCTCCCGCGTCGATGGACAGGGAGGCGTCGGGGATCGCCAGTCGGTAGTCGATCTCGATGATGCGCCCGAAGCCGCGGCACCGGGGGCATGCGCC
>CAZGOX010000185.1:1825-3839 GCA_964527955.1 uncultured Opitutaceae bacterium
AGGCTGGCCAGGATCTCCGCCCAACTGAGGCTCCCCGGGCGGGAGACCAGGAAGGCGATCGCTACCTGCCTGCCCGCGTGCGCCGCGGAGGCCTTGGCCCAGATCGACTGCGGGTGGTCGTCCTCGATTTTCTCGCCGGTCGCGGGATCGAAGCACTCGGCGGCGTGGGAGAACCAGACCTTCGCGTAGTCGGTGATCTCGGTCATCGTGCCGACTGTCGAACGCGAGGTCTTGACCGTGTTTGTCTGCCCGATCGCGATGGACGGACGGATGTTCTCGATGCTGTCGACGCGCGGCTTGTCGAGCAGGTCGAGGAACTGGCGGGTGTACGCGCTGAACGTCTCCACGTAGCGCCGCTGGCCCTCCGCGTGGAGGGTGTCGAAGACAAGGGAGCTCTTTCCGGCTCCGCTCAGCCCGGTGACGACCACGTAGCGGCCGAGCGGGATGTCCACGTCGAAGCCCTTCAGGTTGTTCTGGCGAACCCCGCGCAGTCGGATGCATTCCGGTTTAGGCACCGGGCACCTGATAGAGCCACCTTGCCTCGTTTGGCAAGGGGGGCTCACGTTTTTCGTAGGCCAGCGAGCTTGCTCGCGCCACCCTGAGCGCGAGCAAGCTCGCTGACCTACCGGGGGCAGATCGGAGCGCGGGGAAGCCCGCTGGCCTACCGGGATCTCAATTTCTCGAACAACCTGAAGTACGCCGTGGCCTGGCGCCCTGGATCGAATCGTTCCCGGGCGAAGACCCTTGCTTCGGCCGCGCGCACGGTGCGCATGTCAGGGGGATCGCCGATCAGTCGGGCGACGGCTGCGCAAAACGAGGGCCTGTCGCCCGGCGTTATGTCCCAGCCGGTCCTCCCCGGGATAAAGCATTCCCTGACGCCCTGCGCCTGATAGGCGACCACGGGAAGGCCGCGGGACTGGGCCTCGATCAGGAAATTGGAGAGGGACTCGCTCCGCGAGGCATGCACCGCGATGTCGGCGGAGGCATAGAGCGGCGATGGGTCAGCCCGGTAGCCGAGGAATCTCACGCGCCCACCCAGGCCGCGCTCGAGGACGAGTTTCTCGCAGGCGTACCGCTCCGGGCCGACTCCTGCAAGCCAGAGCTGCCAGTCTGCGGTCGCCGGCAGATCCGCAAGGGTTGCAATCAGCTCGCGCTGGTTCTTCTCGGGCCTGAACATCGCGACGCACAGCAGCACGGTCGCTCCCGGCGATGCCCCAAGCCTGGCGCGAAGGGCCGGATCGGCCGGCGCATGCGCGTCCGGTGGAATGACCAGCGCATTGGGGATGACGGAGATCCTCTCCCGGGGCACGCCGTACTGCTCCACGAGGCGCTGGCGTCCGTCGAGGCTGTTGGCCGCGACATGCCGCACAATGCCGAGCGAGCGCCGGAACAGCCAGGGCAGGGGCTTCCCCGTCCGGAAGGTGGCCACCACCGGGACGGCCGGGAATTGCCGCTGCAGCGACCCTCCGTAGCAGTTGGCCATGCGCCCCATGCACAGGATGATGTCGGGATTCTCCCGCCGCACGGCCCGCAAGAGCCCCGGGGCGAACCAGTCCGCACGGAGGTCAAACGGCTGGAGCGGCCGATGCTCGACTCCGGCAAGGCCGGCAGCCAGCGCACCCCCTGGGCGGAAGGTCATGAGAGTGCAGCCGTGCCCGGCGGCACTCGCGGCGCGGGCGAGCTGGATGGATTGGCGCTCGGTTCCGCCGCTCCGCAGGTGGTCCTGGAGGATCAGGATTTTCATTGCCCGCGACCGCGGCCGAGCCTATCCCCGGCCTTTCGCCATGCGGCTGATGCCATGAACCCAGGATTCTCCCAACTGTTTGTGCGGTGGCTGGTGCTGGCCCTGGGCGTGATCTTCGCAGCCACGTTCGTGCCGGGGATCAGCTGCGACGGTGCCTCCGCCCTCATCGTGGTCACGCTCCTGCTGAGCTTGTTCAACACCGTGCTCAAGCCCCTGCTCGTCCTGTTCACGCTCCCGTTCATCCTCGTGACAATGGGTCTGGGCATGGTC
>CAZGOX010000185.1:3939-5405 GCA_964527955.1 uncultured Opitutaceae bacterium
CTTGTCGTCATCGGCGGCGGACCGGCCGGCTATGCCGGTGCGATTCGGGCGGGCCAACTCGGCAAGAAGGTGGCCTGCATTGAGGCAGAGAGGGCGGGCGGCACATGCCTGAATTGGGGATGCATCCCCACCAAGGCGCTCCTGAAATCGGCGGAGCTGTACCGGCTCTTCCAAAAGGCGGATTCGTTCGGCCTCAAGATGGAGGGCGTCGGCTTTGATTTTGCGAAGGTTATGGACCGCTCGCGCAGCGTTGCGGCGCAGATGGCCAAGGGGATCGAGTTTCTTTTCAAGAAAAACAAGGTCGATTACTTCGTGGGACGCGGCCAGGTGACCGTGCCCGGCATGGTCGAGATCACTGAGGGGACTGACAAGGGTAAGTACTTGAAGACAAAGAATATCCTGATTGCCACAGGGTGCAGGGCCCGCCGGTTGCCCGAAATTCCCGTGGACGGACAGAGGGTGATGACCTCGAGGGAGGCCCTGGTCCCGCGGGAGGCGCCCCCGAAGTCCCTGGTCATCGTCGGGGCCGGCGCCATCGGCGTCGAGTTTGCCTACTTTTTCAACGCCTTTGGCACGAAGGTGACGCTTGTGGAGATGCTGCCCCAGATCCTGCCTGTCGAGGATGAAGACGTGGCTCGCCTGCTGCACCGCTCCTTTGAGAAGCAGGGGATCGCCATCCGCGTCGGGACGAAGGTGGAGAACATCCGGGTGGGGAAGGACTCCGTGAAGATGGCGCTCGTCAAGGACGGGGCCAGCGAGGAGGTGGAGGCGGAAACCCTTCTGGTCGCCGTGGGCGTGACTGCCAACCTGGACGGAGTCCTGTCGCCGCGCGTGAAGCTGGACCTGGACCGGGGCTACGTGAAGGTGGACGGCCGGTATGAGACGAGTGCGAAGGGGGTCTACGCCGCAGGCGATATCGTGGGGCCGCCGTGGCTCGCCCATGTGGCGACCTTCCGCGCGGTCAATGCGGTGAACGGGATGTTCGGCCATGGCGAGCCGAGGCAGGTCGTCCACTTTCCCGGCTGCACCTACTGCCACCCCCAGGTGGCCAGCACGGGCCTGACCGAAAAGGCGGCGAGGGAGAAGGGCTTGGACATCAAGGTCGGCAAGTTTCCGTTCACCGCATCCGGGAAGGCCGTTGCGTCCGCCGATACCGAGGGCTTCGTCAAGGTCATATGCGACGCGAAGACGGGCGAGATTTACGGGGCCCACATCATCGGCGCCGAGGCGACCGAGCTGATCGGGGAATACGTCCTGGCCACCGAGCTTGAGGCGACGATCGACGACATTCACGGCACGATCCACGCCCACCCGACGCTGGGCGAGGCGCTGATGGAGGCCGCCGCGGCCACCTCCGGCGAAGCAATCCACATTTAGTTCGACAGCCAGGCCCGTTTCAAACCGGACAGGCCCTCGGAGGTCGACCGTGTGAGGCTTTGCGAACGAAAGGCGACCGGAGAGGACCT
>CAZGOX010000186.1:0-5403 GCA_964527955.1 uncultured Opitutaceae bacterium
GCTGGCCGGTGGCGTCGTGGAGCTCCATCGAGTTCACCGGCCGGTGGCGGGCGCTCCACCACGCGGCGCGGCGCTTCTACGCCCCGGCGCTCGTGAGCGCCCACGTGCCGGGGGACGAGGTATTCGGGATAAACAACTACCGGAGCTCGACCGTGCGCCGCGTTCACCTCCACACGAGCTACGACGGGACCCGCGCCGCGAGGGGCATCGTCCGCTGGGACCTCTTCCACCTCGATGGCCGCGTGATTCTTGCCGGCTCCAAGCCGGTCGCGCTGCGCCCGATGCGCAGCGTCCGGCAGGTGACGCTCGACCTGGCCCGGCCGCTCTCGCAATTCGGGCGGGAGAACCTTTACCTGCGGATTGCGCTGGACGTCGCCGGCGCCCGGGTGAGCGAGGACACCGTGTTCCTCACCCTCCCACGGTTCATGGACCTACCCGCCCCGAGGACCACGGTCTCCTTCAGGATGGGCTCCCAAGGCAACGCCGTCGTCGGCTTCACGTCCCCCGTGTTCCAGCACCGGTTCGAGTTCGACTTCGCCGGCCATGCCTTCGGCTGCAGCGACAACTTCTTCGACCTTTATCCGGGCGAGAGGCGGCTGGTCAGGGTCCACTTCGCCCAGGGGGGCGCCGTGGCGGAGCTCAAGAGGTCCCTGACCCTCAGGTCGCTCGCCGACACCTACTGAGCGGGGGGGCCCATTCATCCTGCTCGTCGCCGGGCGCGCAATGGGCTATGCGTTGACGTGCAAGCCCCATGCCCCAAACGACCTTCCCAGGAGCAAAACTCGGACTCGGCCTAGGGCTCCTCGGGTACGCGGTGCTCCTGGTAATCATGATCGGCGCCGTTCCGGGCGGTTCCGACAACTCGGGGTACTTCAACGAGGCGCGCCTCCTGGCGCATGGGGGCATCCACGCGCCGATGCGCACCCTCGCCGGCGTGCCGCCCGAGGCGGACGCGCAGTACCTCTACGTCCCGCTCGGATTCAAGCCGTCCCCAAGCGCCCCATCGAGCATGGTGCCGACCTACCCTCCCGGCCTGCCGCTCCTCCTGGTTCCGGCCGCGCTCGTCGCCGGCTGGGACCACGCCGGCGACCTGGTCCTGATCATCCATTCGCTCGCGGGAATCGCCCTCATGTTCGCGCTCGGGAGGGCCTGCGGCCTGCCGGGACCATGGTCCCTTGCCGGGGCGGCGGTGCTAGCCGCCAGCCCGCTCTACCTGTTCACCTCGCTCCAGGCCCTTAGCGACGTGCCCGCGACCGCCTGGGCCACGGCGGCCGTGGTGGCGGCGATGAGGGGCCGCGACCTTCCCCGCTGGGCGCTCGCCTCAGGCGCATGCATCTCGGTCGGGCTCCTGGTGAGGCCGACCAACCTCATGATCGCGGCCCCCGTCGTGCTTGCCATCGGCATGTCGCCGAGGCGCCTTGCCCTCGTCGCCCTGGGTCTCCTCCCGGGCGTCGCGGCATGGATGGCGATCAACCACGCCGCCTACGGGAACGCCGTCCAGAGCGGCTACGGCGCGATCGGGGCCGAATTCCACGCCGGGCTGGTCGCCGGCACGCTCCAGTTCTGCGCCTGGTGGCTGCCGCGGCTCCTGAGCCCGATCGTGGTCATCGCGCCGCTGATGCTCGCCTTCCCGGGGCTCTGGCCCCGGGTCACGGCCATCCTGGCAATCTGGGCAGCCTGCTTTGTCGCGTTCTACGCGCCCTACCGCTGGACCCACGAGCAGTGGTGGTTCCTCAGGTTCCTCCTGCCCGCCGCCCCCGCCCTCATCGTTGCCGGGCTCCTGGTCGCCCGCCACCTGCTGGAACGGGCCGCCGGGCGCTGGCCGGACTATGCGCGGCGCCTCCTGCCGGCCCTCGTGCTCGCCGGCGCCGTCTGCGTCGAGCTGGCCCAAACCTCGCCCCTCAGTGAGGCCCGGGCCGTCGGCCACGGGGAGCTCAAGTACGGGCGGGTATCGCGATGGCTAAAGGCGAACGTGCCCGGGAATGCCGCCGTCGTCGTGTCGCAGGCCAGCGGGGCCCTCTATTACTTCACGGAGTTCACGCTGCTCCGCCACGACCAGATGGGGCCGGCCGTCTACGGGAGGGTCCTGCGGTCGCTCAAGTCCGAGCACAGGCCCCTGTACGCCGTCCTCTTCCCTTTCGAGGCCGATGCGCTGAAGAAGCTGCCTGGTACGTGGACCCGCGTCGGGTCGGTGAACGACGTGGGCATCTGGCGGTGCGATCCGCCCGGCCCCTCGGGCTAGCCGTCCCGGGACCCCCGAGCCCGCGACGCTATCCCTTGGCGCTTGAGTCCGGGGCGCGGTGGCGGTTGGTTGAGCCGCAATGGCGCGCCAAAAGGACACGATCGCCGCCCTCGCGACACCCTCGGGTACCGCGGCGCTCGCGATCATTCGTATCAGTGGACCTGATACAATTGGCCTTGCGAGGGGCATCCTCGGGTCCGCCCCCCCGGCGCGCCTCGCCACGCACGGCGACTACTCGGACAGGGGCGGCACCGTCGTGGACGACGTCGTCGCCACACTCTATGCCGGGCCGAACTCCTACACCGGCGAGGACTCGCTCGAGATTTCCTGCCACGGGAGCCCGTTCATAGCCCGCAAGATCCTGGCCGACCTCCTCGCGCGGGGATGCCGTCCCGCCCAGCCGGGCGAGTTCACGCAGAGGGCGTTCCTCAACGGGCGCATGGACCTGAGCCAGGCGGAGGCGGTCATGGACCTCATCAATGCCCGCAGCGAGCGGGCGCTTGCCGCCGCCCGCCAGGTGCTCAGGGGCGCGCTCGGCCGCCACATGGCCGGCCTTGTCGACGGCGTCCTCGGCGCGCTCTCGACGGTCGAGGCCTACATCGATTTTCCCGACGAGGACCTTCCCCAGGAGGACCTGGGCGGGCTGGCGGCGCGGATCGCCGCGGTGCTCCGGGGCGCGGAGCAGCTGCTGGCCACCGAGCGAACGGGCGCGCTGCTCCGCGAGGGAATCTCGACCGTCATCCTCGGCGAACCCAACGCGGGCAAGAGCTCGGTCCTGAACCTGCTCGTCGGCAGCAGCCGGGCGATCGTGAGCCCGCAGCCGGGGACGACGCGGGACTTCATCGAGGAGCGCATCAACGTCGGCCCGCACGGCCTGCGCCTCGTGGACACGGCCGGCCTGAACCCCCGCGCCGAGGGGCTCGAGCTCCAGGGTGTTGAGAAGACCCTCGAGTGCGCCGAGCGCGCGGACCTCTTTCTCGTCGTGCTGGACGCCACCCGCCCCACCCCGCGGCTCCCGGAGCGGATCGCAAGATGTATCTCAATAATGAATACGCTTGTGGTGCTCAACAAGGCGGACCTGCTCGGCCGGGGACGTCCCGCCGCCGAGCCGCTGCCGGGGTTTCCGTCGGTCACGGTGTCGGCGCTGAAGGGCGACGGGCTCGAGTCGCTCATCGCCGGCCTGGCGGGGCTCGCGGACGGCCTTCAGCAGACGTTCGGCGAGGAGCGGATCGCGATCAATGTCCGCCACGCCCATTTTCTGTCCGAGGCGCGCGCCTGCCTGGCCTCCGCGCTCGAGAAGATTGCGTCAAACGGCCCCCCCGAGCTCCTGGCCAGCGACCTGCGCGGCGCCCTTGCCGCCTTCGGCGAGATCTCCGGCAAGGTGGACAACGAGCGCATGCTCGATCAATTGTTCGCATCCTTCTGCATTGGAAAATGACTGGGGCTGTCGGTGTCGCCGCCGGGCTTCCTCGGGATCCTGTTATTGATAAAATTACTTAACTAGTTGTATATTAATAACAAACATTACGATGTCATTGTTTGCGGCGCCGGACATGCCGGTGTCGAGGCGGCGCTTGCCGCATCGCGGATCGGGTCCTCCACCCTACTCCTCACTGGCAATATAGACACGATCGCCCAGATGAGCTGCAACCCGGCGATAGGCGGACAGGCCAAGGGACAAATCGTCCGTGAGATTGATGCGCTTGGGGGCGAGATGGCGATCAACACGGATGTGACCGGAATCCAGTTCAGGCTTCTGAATGAGTCTAAGGGTCCGGCAGTTCAGTCTCCTAGAGCCCAATGCGACAAGAAAGCGTATCAGTTCCGCCTCAAGCACACGCTTGAACTCCAACCCAACCTCACCCTATTCCAGGCGACCGTGACCGGCCTCATGTTCGACAAGGGGCTTGTCGTTGGATGCCGCACCAACCTGGATATTGAATTCCACGGCCGCTGCGTGATCGTCACAACGGGCACCTTCCTACGCGGCCTGATGCACATCGGGCAGAACAAGAATGAGGGGGGCCGCCTCGGGGATTTCAGTGCAAAGACGCTCTCGGCTAGCCTTCTGGAAATCGGCATGGAGCTGCGGCGCCTCAAGACCGGCACTCCGCCGCGGATCCTCGGGCGAAGCATCGACTTCAGCAAGATGCGCGAACAGAAAGGTGACCCCAAGCCCACGTTGTTTGCATTTCATGACACCCGCGATCCGGAGGATTTGTTCCACGTGGAACATTCCGGGGAACGGCGCATCGGATGGGTCCCCGGAACAGAACAGGTTTCATGCTGGATGACTCACACGACCGAAGCGACCGCTGAGATCGTCAGGGCCAATCTTCACAAGTCCGCAATGTATAGCGGCGAGATCAAGGGCGTCGGCCCTAGATATTGTCCAAGCATAGAGGACAAGTTCGTCCGTTTTGCGGACAAGCCCAGGCATCTGCTGTTTCTGGAACCGGAGGGCCGAACGACGAACGAGTACTATGTAAACGGACTTTCGACATCCCTGCCGTTCGACGTCCAGCTCGACATGGTTCACAGCATTCCAGGTCTCGAGGATGCAGTCATCCTTCGGCCAGCCTACGCCGTGGAGTACGATTTTGCACCCCCGACACAGCTCTATCCGTCACTAGAGTCCAAGAAGGTCGAAAATCTTTTCCTGGCCGGACAGATCAATGGCACCTCGGGCTATGAGGAAGCTGCCGGACAGGGACTCGTCGCGGGGATCAATGCAGCCAACAAGGCTAGGGGAGAGGCCCCGCTCATTCTCGGGCGCCATGAGTCCTATATCGGCGTCCTCATCGACGACCTGGTGACCAAGGGCACGGACGAACCCTACCGAATGTTTACAAGCCGTGCAGAATACCGGCTTCTCCTGAATCACGGAAGCGCCGAGCTACGGCTGGCACATCACGCGGAGAGACATAAGCTGATCAGCTCCAGCCGCATTGCACGCATTCGCGGTAAGGCCTCCAAGATCCAGGGCTGGGTTGATAGGTTTGATTCAACACGTTATAATGGTTCGACTTGGGCAACCAATATCCGAAAATCAGGGCAGGGGAGTCCTCTTCCTGATGACTTCCTGAAGGAGCCAATGGAGGTTCGAGAAGAAGTTATGTATCGCGTTATATATAAAGGATATCTGGAACGAGAGCAACGGG
>CAZGOX010000187.1:0-5366 GCA_964527955.1 uncultured Opitutaceae bacterium
GGAGCCGGGCGACTGCTTGAGCTGGCCGGCGACGCCGGCGTTGCCCTTGCCGCCGAGCCCCGTCGGCCAGCTGACCGACACGCCCTTGCCAACGCCTTCCTTCCACTCGGGGCTCACCTTGCTCAGGTAGTCGGTGAAAATGAAGGTCGTGCCGCTGCCATCGGAGCGATGTACGACCAGGATGTCCTGGTCGGGGAGCGCGACACCCGGATTTTGGCCGGCAATCGCCGGGTCGTTCCACTTTGTGACCTTGCCGAGGTAGATGGCCGCAAGCGTGGTGCCATCCAGCCTGAGCGCCGGGTCGCCGGGCAGGTTGTAGCTCACAACCACGGCGCCCGCCACGGTCGGAATGTGCCAGATCGGGCGGGAGGCCTTGGCAAGGTTTGCATCCGACATCGGGCCGTCGGACGCTCCGAAGTCCACGGTCTCGGCCAGGATCTGCTTCTGCCCGCCGCCAGAGCCGATGGCCTGGTAGTTGAAGCGCACCGTCGGGTCGATCTTGGTGTATTCGTCGAACCACTTCGTGTAGATCGGGGCGGGAAAAGTCGCACCGGCGCCGTTGATCAGCAGCTGGGCGGAGGCCGGCGCGATGCAGGCGACAAACAGCAGGGCAAGCAGGGATGGTTTTTTCATGGAGATGGGCAGCTCGATTCGGGGCAGGATTCGGATCATGTTATTGGTTCGGGGTATTCGAAGGCGCCGACAGCCCCATTTTGATCCCCGTATGTTACGGTTGCATGGCGTTCAGGTTACAAGCCGGAAAACCGTGGTTTGCTCCCAAACGGGGCAAAGACGCCCATGTCGAAATCACTTGCGGAAAGTCCGGCCAGCGGCGTGATCACCTGGGTACAGGTGAGACGTTCCATGGATGAAATCGACTCAGGGCTTTCCGGGGAGGTGGCCGCAATCGGAGCGCACCTGTTCCGGGTCAGGTTCCCGTTTGTGGACCAGCTTCGGCAGTACTCCTGGCCCAAGTGCCGCGCGGACCTCTTTGCCGGGGCGACCCTGACGCTGGTCTCGATCCCGCAGGCGATCGGCTTCTCCCTGATCCTGAACCTGCCGCCGACCCCGGTCATCGCCGCGGTGATCATA
This sequence comes from uncultured Opitutaceae bacterium, assembly GCA_964527955.1. Lineage (GTDB taxonomy): Bacteria > Verrucomicrobiota > Verrucomicrobiia > Opitutales > Opitutaceae > Palsa-1447. Next base: position 1,093 of record CAZGOX010000187.1, read on the forward strand.
GGCGGCTTTGTCGGCGCCCTTTTCTTTTCCTCCCATCACCACGTCTTCGGTCCAACGAGTTCCATCAGCCTGATCGTGTCGGCCTTCATTGCGGCGCACACGGGCGCGACCGGCCTCGAGCCGCTCCAGCTCGCGATCTACCTCGGCTTTCTCATCGGGGTGATCCAGCTGCTGGCCGGGCTCCTGAACTTCGGCGAAATCACCAAGTTCATCTCAAGGTCGGTGGTCGTGGCCTACAGCGCCGGGATCGGCCTGCTCCTGATCGCCAGCCAGCTCCACAACCTGCTCGGAACCGAGGCGCTCCTTGGCCAGAACTTTCGCCGGAACGTCTGGCAGGCCGTGAGCGACATCGCGACCGGCGGCACGGCGCTGTGGGCCGTTGCGATCGGCGCCCTGACCCTGGCAATCTTCGCCCTGGTCAGGCGCCTTCGACCAAGGTGGCCCGAGGCCCTGATCGGCCTCGCGCTCCTGGGGATCGCAGCCCGGCTCTTTCTCCTGGTCCATCCGGCGGCGCCCTTCCGCATGGTGAAGGACGAGGGGGCCCTGCAGGCCGTGATCCCGGCCTTCGCCGGGTTTCACCTGGGCCCGCGGAAGCTGCACATGCTGCCGGACCTCGTGGGCACCGCCTTCGCCATCGCGATCCTCGGCATGCTCGAGGCCGCCTCGATCACGAAGGGCCTCGCCGCCAAGAGCGGCCAGAAGCTTGAGCCGAACCAGGAGCTGGTCGGCATGGGCGCCGCCAACATCGCGTGCGCCCTCTTCGGCGCCGTTCCCGGCTCGTCGTCGTTCGCGCGCTCGTCGGTGAACTACCAGAGCGGCGCGGTCTCCCAGATGTCGTCCATGATGAGCAGCGCGATCGTCCTCCTCGTCCTCCTGTTCGTGACGCCCGTCTTCAACTACATCCCGGTGGCGGCGCTCGCCGCCCATTTGATCCGGGTCGGCGTCAAGATGATCAACCGCCACCAGATCCGCATCGCATGCAGGTCCACGCGGGCGGACGCCGTCGTGTTTGCGGTCACTCTCGCTGCGTGCCTGCTGCTCCGGCTCGACACCGCAATCTACGTCGGGATCGGCGTGTCCCTGGCGTTCTTCCTCCAAAAGACGAGCACGCCGAGCCTGGTCGAGTACGGCATCAACGCCCGGGGGGACCTCGCCGAGCTACCGGACCCGGCCAAGCGGCCGGACCCCCAGATTTCCATCATCCACGTGGAGGGGGAGCTGTTTTTCGGGGCCGCCGACCTGTTCCAGGACGAGGTGCGACGCATGGCCGAGGACAGGAACATCCGCGTCTTCATCCTGCGCATGAAGAATGCCCGCCATCTCGATGCCTCGACCGTCCTGGCACTGGAGAGCCTGCATGACTACCTGCGCCAGACCGGAAGGCTGCTGATCCTGAGCGGAAGCAATCCCGACGTGACCGCGGTCCTCCGCAAGAGCGGGCTTTATGCCCAGATCGGGGCCGAGAACTTCTTCCCCGCCGAGGCCAACCCCACGGTCGCAACCCGGCGGGCCCTCCTGAGGGCCCAGGGATTCCTCGCGGGCCAGGCGCCCGAAGTCCGGCTTTTCTACGAGCGCGGCGTCCATGACGTCGAGCCCAGGGATCCCACGGGCCTGTACGAGATCTGACCTTCTACTGGAGCTGCTCCGGTTCCGCGTGCGCGGTCAGCTGGACCAGGCTTCGCAGCGAGGTAAAGTGCTGGCTCAGGTCAAAGTCTCCGCCGAGCCCATTGATGAGCCTGTCGAAAAGGTCCTTCTTGGACGCCTTGAGCGCCTGGATGCGCTCCTCGACCGTACCGGCCGTGACCATGCGGTAGACAAACACCGTGTTCGTCTGCCCGATCCTGTGGACCCGGTCGACGGCCTGCGCCTCGACGGCCGGGTTCCACCACGGGTCCAGAAGAAACACATAGTCGGCCGCGTGGAGCGTGATGCCGGTGCCGGCGGCCTTGAGCGAGACCAGCATGACCGCCGCGCCCTGGGCCCCCTGGAAGTTCTGGACCGGCTTCTGCCGGTCCAGCGTCATGCCCGTCAGCTCGTACCGGGGCAGGTCCGGAAAATTCTTCACGAGGGCCGCGCGCACGCGGTCCAGGAGCATGACGAACTGCGAGAAAATGACGGCCTTGTGGCCGCTACCTATGATCTCGGTGAGCTTCTCGACGAGCAGGTTGATCTTGCCCGAGTCCTCCAGCGGGGCCTTGAGCCAGGGCAGCATGTCGGGATCGCAGCAGGTCTGCCGCAGGCGCGTGAGCAGGGCGAGGAAGCCGAAGGACTTTTCCCGCATGGCGGCCCCCACGTCGTCGCCGAGACGCGCCAGGCCCTCCGAGCAGATCCGCGCATACTCGAAGCGCTGCACCTCGGTGAGCGGGCAGATGAGGTCCATCTCAACCTTCGGCGGCAGCTCCTGGGCCACCTCGCTCTTTGTGCGGCGGAGTATGAACGGGGCGAGCTGGGCGCGGAGGCGGGACAGCGTTCCCTCCCGGTCCTGGTGGAGGGCCGCCTCGAAGGAAGACCTCGAACCGAGCAGGCCCGGCAGGAGGAAGCGGAAAATGCTCCATAGGTCGAGCTGGCGGTTCTCGAGGGGCGTGCCCGTCAGGACGGCCCGATGGCGGGCACGGACGGCAAAGCAGGTCTGGGTGACCTTCGCGTCGGGGTTCTTGATGAACTGGCCCTCGTCGAGCACCGCATAGCCGAAGTCGATCCCCTCGAGAAGGGCCCGGTGCTTGCGGAGCTGGGTGTAGCTGGCGAGCCACAGCGTGGGCCCGGGTCCCGCCGCCGCGTCTCGCGGCGAGGTGAAGTCGTGGCCTGTCTTGAGTATGTCGACGGCAAGGCCGGGAAAAAACTTCGCGATCTCCTCGCGCCACACCGGCACGACGCTCGCGGGGCAAACGATCAGGCTCGGCCGGTCGGTCGCGGGCCGGGCGGCGAGCAGCGACAGGACCTGGAGGGTCTTCCCAAGGCCCATCTCATCGGCCAGCAGGCCATGGCACCCGACCTCGCACAGGTGGTGAAGCCATTCCACGCCCCTGCGCTGGTACGGCCGGAGCAACTCGAGCAGGACCGGGGAGGTTTCCGGCGGGATCAGGACCCTGCGGCGCCAGGCCTCGATCTCCGGCGAAAGTGTCAGCTTGAGGCGGGCGTCGTTGAAGAGGGAAAAGACAAGGTAGGGAGGAAGCGTCTCGGAGCCCGCGCCCGCCGTCTCGGCGACATTTCGCTGCCAGGCGCTGTAGGACTCCCAGCGGTCCTCGGCCAGCGCGACAATGCCGAGGCTGGGCACGATCACGGGACGGCCTCCGCGCTTGAGCAATGCCGACACCTCTCCCGAAGTAAGGAGCCTCTCCCCCGCGCGGAAGATCCACCGCAGGTTCAGCCCCGCGCCGTCGTGCCCGCCCCCGCTCCCCGAGCCAGCCGACCACTCGGCCACCGCCTCGATCTCGATGGCCCGCGTGGCCATGAGCAGCCGCGCTGCCTTCTCGTCGAAGTCCACGGCGAACACGCGCCTCCACGCCGGGAGGGCGGTCCTCAGGAAATTCGGGATCTCGACGAGCGACTCCAGCAGGTAGACTCCCGACGGCTGGTCGTAGACAAAGTGGGCCTTTCGGGCATAGGCGGCCAGGCCGATCAGCTTGGCGCGCTCCGCCGAGGAAACATGCCCGTTGCCGTTCGCATGCGCTCCATTGCCGAGCGCAGGGACGCGCCCCTGCGACTCGGGGTCCAGCCAGAACGCCTGAAAGGTGAGACCCGCGGTCTTCGTCTTGAAAACGAGCAGCAGCGTTCTGGAGGGCCCCGGGCTCGCCGGAGCCGCGCCGTTTCCGTTGGCCGAGGGGCCCGGCCCCTGGCCGCGGTTGACCCCCTGCATGCCGCCCGCCTCGGTCTGCTCCCGGTCCCCGTCGTCCCCGGCTGAAAGGATCCCGTCCGGCAGGGGCGAAATCTCGTCGGCCACGAGCTCCTCGATCTCGTGGAGGCCGGCTACGGCCAGCGCCCTGGCCAGTTCCAGGTCCGTCGTCGAGGAGCGGACCGCCATGCCCGAGGAATTCCACTCGATGACCGCATATTCCTCCTTCTTGTCGATGCGGCGGTGGATGATGGCGTCGCGGTCCGTCAGCTCGAGCTCCCTCACCTCGCCCGCCCGGTAGATCCTGCGCCCCTCTTCTAACTGGCTCTGGGTGAAGGCCGTAGCCCACTCGGCTTCGAGCTTTGCGAACCAAAACTCCAGCGAATTTGGGGTGTAGAACCTCTTGGGGCCGTGCGACCGCATTCGACTAAAAGCGGAGAAC
>CAZGOX010000188.1:0-5359 GCA_964527955.1 uncultured Opitutaceae bacterium
CTGTCCCCGAGGGGTTTGCGGAGCCGCAGGACGATCCCAGCCTCTACCAGGACGTCCCCTCGCTCGTCCCCTCGGCCCAGATCCGGGAGGCGATGGATGCAATTTCCGCGGAGCTGCGCGCTTCCGACGAGGGGCTGCTTCTCGTGGAGGGCGCAAACGGCTACCGCCTTGCGACGCATCCCCGATTCGCGCGCTGGGTCCGCATCCTCCGCCAGGAGCCCCCGCCCGTGCGACTGAGCCCGTCGTCGCTTGAGACGCTGGCCGTGGTGGCCTACCGCCAGCCGGTGACCCGCGCCGAGATCGAGGCGATCCGCGGCGTTTCGGCGGAGGCCGGAATCAACCGGCTTCTCGAGAGGGACCTGATAACGATTTCGGGCCGGGCGGAGCTCCCGGGCCGCCCGCTCCTGTATGCCACGACCGACAAGTTCCTGGAATTCATCGGGATCCGCTCCACCGACGAACTGCCCGCCTCGGACGTGCTGACGTCCCGCCAGATCGACGAGTGGCTGAGGAATGCGGCCAGCCCGAGCAGCCCGGGCGACGCCGAGATGGGACTGTCCGAGGAGCCGCAGCGACTCGCCTCCGAGGTTGCGCCGGCAGGGGAGCCCGCCCCATGACCCTGGCCCCCATCCGGGAGAAGATCGACGCCCTCGACCGGCGCATCGTGGAACTGATCAACGAGCGGCTCACGCTGGCGTCCGAGATCGGCCGCATCAAGCGGAACACCGGCAGCGAGATCTACGTGCCCGAGCGCGAGGACGTGGTCGTCGGGACGGTCTGCGCGAACAACCAGGGCCCGATCAAGAACGAGGCCCTGCGCGCCATCTACCGGGAGATCATGTCGGCGGCGATCGCGCTGGAGAAGCCGCTGCTTGTCGCCTACCTCGGGCCGGAGGCCACGAACACGCACGCCGCCGCCATGAAGAAGTTCGGGGCCAGCGTGGACTACCACGCGATGGCCACGATCGCCGATATCTTCACGGCCGTGGAGAAGGGGGAGGCCGATGTCGCGGTGATCCCGATCGAGAATTCCACGGAGGGCAGCGTGCGGGAGACCCTGGACAGCTTTGTCGAGAGCGACCTCAAGATCGTCGCGCAGATCCACCTCGAGATCACCCACGCCCTGATCACGCAGTCGCCCCTTGAGAAGATCGAGCGGGTGTACTCGAAGGACCAGGCGCTCGCGCAGTGCCGCAATTGGCTGCTTCGGCACCTGCCGCATGCCCAGCTGGTCGACGCGTCGAGCACATCGCGGGCGGTGCAGATCGCCCGGGACGACCCGCTTGCGGCCGCGGTCGCGGGCGAGCTGGCGGCGGCCCACTACGGGGTGCCGGTCGCGGCCCGGAACATCCAGGACCGCACGGACAACACGACGCGATTCTTCGTGCTCGGCCGCAAGCCCGCGGGGCCGGTCGGCGGCGGGAGGGACATGTCGAGCTTCCTGGTGTCGCTCGGGGACGAGGCGGCCTCCCATTCCGGGGCGCTGCTCAAGATGCTCATGCCGCTCGCCGAGCGGGGCATCAATCTGTCGAAGATCGAGTCCCGCCCGAGCAAGAAGCGGCCCTGGGACTATTACTTCTTCCTCGACGTGACCGGGCACTACGACGACCCGTCCATGAAGGCCGCGCTGGCCGAGCTCAAGCGCTTCTGCCCCGTGGTCAAGTGGCTGGGCAGTTACCCGGTCATGACCGAGGTCAGCCCCTGAAGGGCCAAATTTTGAAGAACTCCAGGAAGAAGACGGCGGCGACGACATAGCCCAAGACGGGGAACGACCGGGGCCGGCCCAGGAAAACGGCCATCAGCGCGGCGCAGATCATTCCCAGCCCCAGTCCCTGGGCTATGCTGAACGTGAGCGGAATCGCCAGGACCGTCAGCACGGCGGGGGCGGCCGCCGCAAAATCGTCCATCGGGATCTCCACGACGGACTGCATCATGAAGATCCCCACGATGACCAGGGCCGGCGCGGTCGCTGCCGCGGGGATGACCAGGATCAACGGGGTAAGGACCAGGGCGAGAAGCATGAGCGCGGCCGTCGTAAGCGAGGTGAGGCCGGTGCGCCCGCCCGCCGCCACACCCGAGGCGGACTCGATGTAGCTCACCACGGTGGAGGTTCCCGAGAGCGCGCTCAGCAACGTCGCAATCGAGTCGGCGAGCAGGGCCCGTCCCGCCTTGGGAAGGCGCCCGGTGGCGTCGAGCAACCCTGCGCGGCGGGTGACCCCGATCAGCGTCCCGATGTTGTCGAACATGTCCACAAGGAGGAGCGTGAGGATGATGGGAAGCGCGACCAGGAAGCCGTCCCGGTTTGAAAGGAAGTGGAACGTGAGCTTCAGGAACACAGGAGCGGGCGAGTGGGGGAGGGCGAAGAAATGGGCCGGCAGCGTGGTGACCATCGCGCCGCCGCCGGCCGGCACGAAAAGGCCGGCGAGGGTCACCGCGATGATGCTGATCACGATGGCCCCGGTCACGCGGCGGGAGACCAGGATCGCGGTCAGCGCGATGCCGGCCAGGCAAAGGGCCGCCGGGCCCGACGTGAAGTCTCCCGGTCCCACAAAGGTCTCCGGGTTGGAGACGATGACGCCGCCGCCCTTCAGGCCTATGAAGGCGATGAAGAGGCCGATTCCGCAGCCGACGGCCACCTTCAGGGCCGCCGGGATGGACGCGATGATCCGCTCCCGGACACCGGTCACCGACAGGAGCAGGAACACGACTCCGTTGACGAAGACCATTCCAAGGGCCTCCGTCCACGCCACCCCCCTCCCTATGCAGATCGTGAACGTGAAGTAGGCGTTGATGCCCATCCCCGGGGCCAGCGCCAGGGGATAGTTGGTCATGAGCGCCATGATGGAGGTCGCAACCGCGGCCGTGACCGCTGTCACCGTCACGAGGGCTCCCTTGTCCATCCCCGTGTTCGACAGGATGCCCGGGTTGACCGCGAGGATGTAGGCCATCGCGGCAAATGTCGTGAGCCCGGCCTGGAGTTCGCGCGCCACGGTTGTCCGGTGGCGGTCTAGTGCAAAAAGACGTTGGAGCATGGGCTGGCGACCCGGAAGCTTGGAGTCGCGATGGCGAATTCGGGACAGAAATCACCGGGAGCCAAGTCTAAATTGTATTTTCCAATCCCGGTCGCCTGGTTTCTAATCCCGGCCTTCGGTGCCCATCGTCGACTGCCACGTCCATCTGTACCCACCCGAAGTCAACGGTGACCCGGCGGGATGGGCCGCGGCACACCGGGAGCCGCGGTTCTCGGCGCTCTGCACGCGCCGCCGCCGGAACGGACGGCCCGTCCAGACATTCCCGACCGTCGACGGGCTGCTGTCCGACATGGACACCGATGGCATAGACCGCGCGGTCCTCCTGGGGTGGTACTGGGAGAACCCAGCCTCCTGCGTCGTGCAGAACCGGTTTTTTGCGGAGTGTGTTCGCTCCCATCCGGACCGCCTGGCGGCCTTCGCAGCCTTGAATGTCTTGGGTGCACCGGGCTGGGCCTTGGAGGAGGTGCGCCGCGCGCGGGAGGATGGGCTGGTGGGCCTTGGCGAGATTTTCCCGGCCGCCCAGGGCTTTGGAACGGGCGATGCGGCCTTCGCGGAAGTCCTGGCCATGGCTGGAGATCTCCGGATGCCTGTGAACCTGCACGCCACGGATCCGGCCGGCCGCCCGTACCCCGGGATGCTGCCCACCCCGGATGCGGAGTTTCTGCAGCTTGCCCGCGGGCACCCTTCGACCGTCTTCATCCTGGCCCACTGGGGCGGAATGCTGCCTCTCCGGGAGCCGGCGGCCCTTGGATTCCAAAACCTGGTCTATGACACCGCGGCCTCGCCCCTGTCGTACGACCCCGCGGTCTGGAAGCGCCTCATCGGGACCGTGGGCGCGGAGCGGGTGCTGTTCGGATCGGACTACCCGCTCATCCTCTATCCTGGAGAAGAAGCAGTCCCGTCCTGGGGGCGCTTGCTGGCCGAGGTCCGCGGCGCAGGGCTTGGGAAGGTCGTGCTGGAGCAACTACTATGGGAAAATACTTTGCGTGTAATCGATGGGGATGGAACAGTTTAAAGATTGCCAACTTTCGGGAATAACCGCGGTCTGAACGTTTTCGCCCTACTCCGCAGAAATGTCTTCGAGGTCTAATCACTCCATCCTTCTGGCCTGCCTGGCGCTGGCGGTTGCGCTGCCGGCGGCCTCGCTCGGACAGGACATTGAGGTGAGCGGAACCATGCCCGAGGATCGCATCCCATCGCTTCGGAGCATTTTGGAAGGGGCGATGAAGCAGGCGCCCGGCATGATCCAGAATGACATCAATGTCGAGCAGGCCGAGGCCGGGGTGTTCTCGAACAGCCATTCGCTCTGGCCGGGAGTCGGGGGCAATGCAGAATACGGGGTCAACCAGGAGTCGACGACCGGCGGGGCCACCAGCAAGGGGAGCGGTTTCTTTTACAATGTCGGGGCGAACCAGGCCGTGTTTCAATGGGGAGCCGTGAAGAACCAGGCCAGGATCGGGCAGATCAACCTGCTCATCGCAAAACGAAACTATGCGGATGCCTACCGGCAGCTCGCCGTGGCCCTGCGCGAGCAGTTCATGGGTCTGATCCAGAAGAAACTGGCTTTGCGAAATACGCGTTATTCCCTCAAACTCGCCCAAGAGGCCGCTGCGGTCTCGAAGGAGCGATTGAAGCGGGGCGAGGTTTCGATTGCCGAGAGTGGATCGGCAGGGGGCACCGTCGAAGCGGAAAGCCTGAGCCTGGCGCGGTCCGAGGACGAGTTCGAGAGCGCGACGAGGGCCTTCGCCGCCCTTGCGGGAATTCCGTCGATCCGCGAAGAGGAGATTCCCGCGACGATCCCAAGTGCCACCTACACCGCCAGCGCGGCCAAGGCACTTCTTGCCGGGTTCCTGAGGGACAATGCGGAGAGCACGTTCCAGGCACAGGTGTACCAGCTGCAGATCCGGCAGGCTGAGTTGGACTACAAGATTGCAAAGGTAAACTTGCTGCCAAAGCTCGGGATCGCCACGGGATACAGCGTGTCCAACTCGGTGACGGCGGCCCCAGGGCAGATCAACCAGTCGGTGATCAATTCCTTCACCTACAATGCGAACGTGAGTTGGAGCATCTTCGATGGCTTTGCGACCCGGGGGGCGAAGATATCGGCGCTGGCAAGCAAGCGGGCCGCCCAGTTGCAGCTAAGGAACTACGTTGAGTCGACGGAGGAGCAGGCCCGCCACATGGTCCGGGAAATGGAGATCGCCGCGCGTGTCCAGGACGACTCGGATGGAGGTTGGTCGTACTGGCAGGACCACATCAAACAGCAGTCTTCGGAGGTGAAACTCGGCAATATCCCGCCGGCCGCGTATGACGAGGCCATGGTAAGC